>SYKL01000093.1 GCA_005797785.1 Pseudomonadota bacterium
ACGGGCGCGGATCTGCTCCGCAATCTGTTCCGCGTCGCCGATCAGGGCGTTGTCCGCGGCATTGTTGATCTTCTGCGGGTCGAGGGTACCCTCAAGCGCCGTCCAATAGGCGCCCAGGGCGGCCTTGGCTTCCGCTTGGGCAGCGGCCCGACGCTGTTCGCGGCTGAGGTGCGGTTGTTCGTTCAGGAAGACGAACACGGTGCGCGGCATGTGGTCGCGTTGCCATGGCCCGCCAGAAGCATGGTAGGCTGTGGCCATTCGCCGATGGGTATCTTCGATCACCGCGGGTTGGGTGATCGACAAATTGAACACCTGAACGGGCAAAAACTGATTTGCGAGCTCTTGCGTCGCGGGATCGTGGCTGCCGATCACCAATTGCAGCAGCTCACGACGCCATTCTTGGGGCACAATCTTCAGACGATCAAATGTGAATCGGCGAGGTAAGGGGATGCTGTCGCCTTGTGCCCCTGACAAATCTAGCGCGATCGCCCATTCTGCATCGGTGCGAAGAGCGCTTCGGGGGAGGGTGGGGCTAGCGATATCGTCCGATGACAAAATGTCACCACGGATCAAGCGCAGGAATATTTCTGTTGCTTCCTGCAGAATACGGCCCTTGATGGCCGGCCAGAATTGCTCCTCAAAGGGATTGCGTGGGGCAATCCCAAACGCTGCAGCCATGAAATCAAATCGACCGGTCGCAAAACCTAAATGTAGACGCCGTTTTTCTGACGGATTTAGTCCATGCAAAGTCGCGAAGACGGCGGCGCGCTCGGCGTGGGCCACCGGACCGCCGTTGGTCAGCAGGTTCATCACCGCCGAACCAACTTCGATCCTCTGGGTTTGCGCGAAGATGCGGTGGGCGAGCTGAAAGATGTCGGCGTTCAGCCCGACCTCGCCGTGCCAGTGAGGGATCACGGGCTTGCGGTGGGACTTTTGTACTTCCGATGACAGATGGGACTCGGCGATCCAGGCGACGCCAAATCCGAGATCGTCGGCGGCCCGAACCTGATCAAAAAAATTGGCAAACAAGGTGGCTTCCGATGGAAGCACCCCGTCCACCGGCGTCTGGCTGATCGAAAAAAAGATGTCGAACTTCACCGAATGCCTCCGTTGCTGAACCGTCGACTATTCGTTATTTTCGAGCCAGCCAACCACTTCAGGCTTGCTAAAGTTGGTCCAAGCGATCACCGCCGCAACGGCAGATAGAGGCTGGCAGTAAAGGGTGCCCACGACCGCGCCGACGATGGAAATCCACTGCACACCCCGTTGTGGGCGGCCTTTCATTGCCTGGGCGCCCATCCAGATCTGATAGGCGCCAATCGCCGTCGGAATGAGGAATACGACCCCAACGCATACCCAAACGAATGTGAGAAACAGCATACCCGAGTAGAGTACGTTGAAAGCCCCGCTGATCGCCAGCTGCCGCCCTCCGTAGGAGTACCACGGAGGGATGTCGGTTGCGTCACCCATGACTTATTGACGGGTTTCGAGCCAGCCTACGACTTCCGGCTTGTTGAAGTTCACCATCGCCACGACCGCGAGAATCAACGGCAGCGGGTTGAAGTTCAGCGCGCCGGCGACAATGCCGGAGATCGCCGCCATTTTTCCGCCTTGCGTTGGGGTGCCTTGCATGGCTTGGAAACCCACAAAGCACTGATAGGCAGCGGCGGCCGCTGGAACCAGCCAGAAAATGCCGACACAGACCCAAATGAGACTAAAAACCCAGACCAATGCGGTCATCAGGTTGATTGCGCCGCTCACCAACAACAGGGTTCCACCGGTTTTGTATTCGCTAGGAACGTCCACAGAGCCTCCAGAAAGCGGCCACTCCTATATCGTTTGGCGGTGTGTGGCGAGTTTTGTGGGGTTTCGGGTGCCGTCTTGACAAATTGTCGGAACACCGTGAAATTGGTGGCGTACCAAGGTTGGCCTCGGGATTGCAGTCCCGGCGCGGGGGGCGACCATTCGCGTCTGGCAATTGGGAATCACGCTTGCGGGCTTGGCTACTTTTGGAGCCTGGATGTTGCTTTGGACGCCGCCGGAAGTGGAAACGCCACCTCGGCCGGTCGTGCAAGAAGACCTAGTGCGTGCGAAAGCGGCGGTGGGCCTAATGTTATACGCAGCCACGGTGCCAGATAGCGCCCCGCCGCCCGTGGACCCCTTTCGAGAGGACGTGAAGATCGCGGCCGAAGACAATTTGTACGACTTGACGCCAGGATTTCGGGACGATTGCAGCGGGTTTGTGTCGGCGGTGTTCAGCCAGGCGGGTGCTCCGATGGACGGCACCGTGGCTACCATTTGGGCGTTAGCCCTAAAGAATGGCGCTGTTCACTATCGGCCGATCCCTGAGGTCGGTGACCTGGTGTTTTTTGACAACACCCACGATCGCAATGGAAATGGCGATCTGGACGACGAACTGACCCACATCGGTGTCGTAGTGAAGGTTGATTCGGATGGAACGGCGACCTTTGCGCACGGCGGTACCAGCCGAGGTCGGGTGTACGGGCGGATCAATGTGCTCCGGTACTGGGAAACCAAGGACGATCGCGGAGAACGCCTGAACAGCTACGTGCGCGACCCCGAGCCATGGGATCCGGTCGAGGCGAGCTATCTGGCGGGAGAGCTTTGGGTCGCGTTTGCGACGGTCGATCCCGATCAAGACTGGTATGAATGAACGGACGAACTGGTAAAGCTCTTTACTTTTAGGCACCTTTGGAGCGAGTCGATGCCGGAGGAGAACGTCGATCACTGGCTTCGTTTGGGGCGAACCCGGCGCAAGGAGGGCGACACCGCTGGCGCCATCGCGGCCTTTCGGACCGCGGCCGGGCTCGATGAGCGGCGGGCGGAACCCTACAATGCGATGGGGGTGGCGCTGGCCGCGAAGGGGCGTGGCGAAGAGGCGGAGCGGGCGTTTGAAGAGGCACTCAGCCGGCGTCCTGGGTGGGCGGATCCGTGGTTCAATCTTGGGAAAGCGCGCCTTCGTCGGGGGGATCAGGAGGGCGCCGAACAGGCGTGGTGCCGAGCGATCGAGGTTCAGCCCGACTTGGATGCCGCACGTTCGGCATTGGGCGCAGAATATCGAAAGCTTCGGCGTTTCGATGATGCCGCTCGCGTGCTCGATGGGTTGAAGCAGCCTTCCGGCGACGAGGCTCTGTGGGTGGGTTCCTATTGGGTCAGGAAAGAGCGTTTCTCAAGGGGGCTACGCCTGTTGCGCATCGCCGCGGACCTGCTTCCATCCGATCCAGAAGCCCACTACGCGCGGGGAGTGGCGGCGCAACGGATGTTCCAGTTGGACGAGGCGATCGTCGCCTTTCGGCGCTGCGTGGCCCTAAAGCCAGACTATGCGGAAGCGTGGAACAATCTTGGAAATTCGCTGAAGGCGCAGATGCAGTTCGGCGACGCCTACGATGCCTATCGAGAGGGCATCCGGCTTCGCCCGGAAAAAGCCAATACGCACCGCAACTACCTTTTTGCGATGCAGTACGATCCGGATCTTTCGGCGGCGGACGTGTTGGCGGCGCATCGCGCGTACGGGGCGAGGTTTGCGCGACCGGGTCCGATTCCGAAACGAAATCGCGACCCGGATCGACGTCTTAAAGTCGGTTTTGTATCATCTGATTTGGGCGCTCATCCGGTGGGGTATTTCCTTGCCCCGGTGTGGGGTCGGCACGATCGGGAGAAGTTCCAGTTCATTGCTTATGCCGGACCAAGGCCGGAAGATGAGGTGACTGAGCGCCTGCGAAACGCCGTAGAGGGGTGGGTGCCCACCGAGTCCCTCTCCGATGACGCGCTCGCCGATCGAATTCGCAGCGATGAAATCGATATTTTGGTCGATCTGGGCGGCCACACCCGAGGGAGTCGTCTGGAGGTGTTTGGGCACAAACCTGCGCCGGTGCAGGTGACGTGGGCTGGCTATGTGGGAACCACCGGCCTTTCCACGATCGATTGGTTGATCGGCGACGAGCGGCACACCCCGGAGGGCGCGGAAGCGTTTGCCGAAGAACGGATTTGGAGGCTGCGAGACACCTATGTGTGCTGGGAGCCTCCTGATGTGCCCGAGACAGGTGGGCTTCCGATGCTGAAAAATGGCGTGGTGACGTTTGGATGTTTCAACAACCTTCCGAAGATCAACCCTGCTGTGATCGGGTTGTGGGCGCGGATCTTAGGCGATTTACCTGGATCTCGGCTGGTGATGATCACCAAGTCCCTCGCCGATGAAGCGGTGCGGAAGGACCTGACCGCCCGCTTCGCCGCCTGCGGGGTGGATCCGTCGCGATTGGAGCTTTCGGGCCGGATTCCGCGTCCTCAACTGTTGCGGACGTACGCCGAGCGGATCGATCTCGCGTTGGATCCAGTTCCGTATTCCGGAGGTTTGACGACCTTGGAAGCGTTGTGGATGGGGGTGCCCGCGCTCACGCGCGGAGGCGACCGCTTTGCTTCACGGCATTCATTGGGACATATGGGCGCGATGGGTCTGGAAGGTTTTGTGGGCGCGAATGCGGCGGAAGTGCACCGGCTGGCGCTGCGCTGGGCCAACGCTCCAAATGAATTGTCGGCGATCCGCGCGAGCTTACGAGGGCAGATGCTGGCGTCGCCGCTATGCGATGGCCATCGCTTCGTTTGCGAGTTGGAACGGGCGTTTCGTGGAATGTGGCGCGATTACGTTCGCTAGATCGCGCGAATGCGTCCGCCGTCTGCGGCTAGGGATTGCCCTCGGATAAAGCTCGCTTCGGGAGAGCACAGGAACGCAATGACATTCGCGATCTCCTCTGGCTCGGCGAGCCGTTGTTCTGGGGCCATTTTGGCCCACTCGGAAAGTACTGTTTCTCTCGACTTTCCCGTTCGCGTTGCGGCGAGATCCGCAAGCTCCATCAGGCGCGCAGTTTTGGTGTAGCCGGGGAGCACGTTGTTGATCGTGATCCCGGGAGGGAGTTCGTTGGCGAGGGTTTTCGACCAACCGGCCATGGCACCCCGAATGGTATTTCCAATGCCGAGGTTCGCGATCGGTTCTCGAAGCGAAGTAGACAAGACGTTGACGATTCGCCCGTGGCCGGCGGCGATCATGCCGGGAAGCACAGCGCGAACCAAGATCTGCCCGGCAAGCACATTTCGGCTAAATGCGGCCAAGAGAGCTTCCTCGCTGGCTTCGAGCAGGGGCCCACCGTGTGGGCCGCCCGTGTTGTTGACCAAAGCGTAATAAGGACCGTGCGAGACCGCGTTCTCAAGGGCCTTGACGAGGGCTGGGCGGTCGTCGAGATCGGCGACGATCACGGTGGCGCCGGGCAGGGTGGCCGCCAGCTCCTCCAGGCGGGGCTTTGATCGCGCTAAAAGGCTCACGGCAAAGCCTTTTTGAGACAGTGCTATCGCTGATGCGCGTCCGATACCTTCGCTGGCGCCGCACACCAAAGCTCGCGGTTTCTGCATGTTTACCTCGCTCGCGGTTTGGAGTATCGTGGGCCATGCGAACGTGCTGCTTGTTGGTGTTCTCAGGTTGTTTGTCGGCTTCGGTGAGCCAGTTTGACGTGCGCGCCGACGCGTGTGGTGGGTGGACGGCGGAGATCGACGCGACGGGATTTGGGGACCAGTTGGTCCTCGAAGTCAATGGCTCCGTCGCTCAGACCTGGGCGTTGAACGGCCCTTCACACTATGTGGCAACGGGCGTGGGTGCCCCAGGTACAGCGCTCAACTTTCGGGTGGTGGCCGATGCCGCCTCGATCTCCAAACAGGTGGTGGTGCCGCCCGCTGCGATTTCGGGAACTTTCGACGTGCCATCGACCCTACCCAGCAATGCGGTTGGAAAAATCACCGGAAGGGTTAGTTCGAACTGCGCAATCCCGGTGGGCCAATGGTCGGCGAAGGCGACGCCGGGCACCTGGGTGGTGACGAACCAGCCCATTCTTCCAGATGGGACCTTCGAAATTCCCTTACCCTCGCTGTCAGAGGGCACCTACCAAATTGAGGTAGAGCTTTACCTTCCTTCTGGAAAGATGGTTCTTCCGCCAAAATCGGTGGTGATTCTTGGCCCTGTGGCGGATGGCGATGGCGACGGCTTTGAACCGCCTAGCGACTGCGACGATCGCAATCCAGAGATCAACCCTTTTGCGGGTGAACAACCTACGGCAAACGGCGTGGACGACAACTGCGACGGGCGCATCGATGAAGGGACTTCCAAGTTCGATGACGACGGGGACGGTCTCACCGAAGAGCGGGGAGACTGCGATGATCGTGACCCAGGCCGCAAGCCGGGGGCCGCGGAAGTGGCAGATTGTCGGGACCAGAATTGCGACGGCATCGTCGATGAAGGCGTCCAACTGAAAGCAACGGATGATTCATACGAACCGAACGACGATGTGAAACAGGCGAGGGACCTCAATACTTCGGGACGACGCTCGTTTTCAGAGGTTTTGCGGTGGACGACCCGAAACACCAAGGACGAAGAGTGGTTTCAGTTCTACAGCCAGGACGGCACCTGGGACGATTGGGGGATCGACGTCACTCTGGATCAAATGGCGGAGGGCGCCGTTTATGAGGTGGAGGTGTTCGCCGATCGCGGACCCGCGTTGGTCAGCGAACGGATCGACCAAGAGGGGCATTCTGCCGCCGTTCGCGGCAAGGGTTTGCGGGACGACAGCGGACAATATTGGGTGCGGATCAAACCCGTGAATGTACCTGCGTGGTGTCCGGTGCAGGTGAAGGTAGTATCGAGGTAGCTTATCGGTGGAGCGTTGCGACCGGTGCGTCGTCTTGCAGCTGAAGGCGCATCATCAGCAACGTTTCGCCGGTACGTTTGTCTTCCAGTGCCGTTTGAATGTGCTGAAAACCCACGTCTTCGTATACTTTGATGGCGCGACGATCGTCCGCACCCACCATCAACGCTACCGCGCGAATTCCCTGGGTTTTCAAGCGTTCGAGGACGCCGTTCAAAAACCGTTGGCCCAAGCCCCGTCCACGCCATCCCGGCCGAATCCCCATCGAAAGCACCATCACTTCGTTTGGTCGGTCCCAACACCGCATCAGGACGCAAGTGCCGATCACGACATCGTCCGCGCGCAGCAGGTACACCTTTTCTTGCCGAAGAAAGGCGGCCGCGGTGTAGGTGGAAAAGGTGGATTCCGAAAAGGTCTGCAGGTCGATTTCGATCAACACCCGGACCAATTCATCGGTAGGGCCTTCCGCTTCGTCAACGCGAATGACGTAGCTTCGATCGGCATCCCCATCAATTCGGAATCTTTCCATGCGCCAGAAGCTCCCCGACTACGATAGGAAAACGGCACGCCCTTGTCAAACCACAAGGGCCTGGAGCCAGAATGTCGCCGATGGCGGATTTTGCCGATCACCGACGTGAGCTGTTGGCCCGACTTGGGGAGGATGAAGCGGTCCTTCTCTTTGGTGCGCCACACCACCACCGAAATTCCGACACCGAATATCGCTACCGCGCGGATTCGGACGTCTATTGGGTCTCCGGCTGGGAAGATCCCGAATGTGCGGTGTTTTTGCGCCCAGGGGAAGCTCCGTTTTCGATGTTCGTCCAACCTAAGAACAAAGAACGAGAGGTATGGACCGGTTTTCGCCACGGCACCGCGGGTGCAAAGGCCCAATTTGGCGCGGACGCCGCTTGGTCGTTCGACCAGCTGGAAGTGGAGCTCCCTCGTCTGCTCCAAGGCGTGTCGACGCTCCACTACGCATTCGGCCGGTCTCACGAACACGATCGCATGGTTCAATCTTCGATTTCACGAGCCGAACGTGCGGCTCGGCGCACCGGCCTTTCGGTGCCGGAGACCTTTGTGTCGCCGAGCCGCGTGTTGCATGAGCTTCGGCTGCACAAAAGGCAGGATGAAATTACGGTGATGCGCGAGGCCGCACGCATTACCGGCGTAGCACATCGGGCAGCGATGGCCTTTGCGGGGCCCGGCCGCAACGAGCGCGAAGTGGAGGCGCTGGTCGACCATACCTTTAGAAAGAATGGGGGCAATGGACCGGGATACAACACCATCGTGGCCGGTGGCGCCAATGCGTGCATCTTGCATTACATCCGCAATGAATGCTTGCTTCGCGATGGTGAGTTGCTGCTGATCGATGCGGGTTGCGAATACGCCTTCTACACCGGCGATGTGACCCGAACCTTCCCTATCAATGGGACGTTTTCGCCGACGCAGCGCGCGGTATACGAGCACGTTCTCGCGGCCCAGTTGGCAGCGATTGAAAAGGCCCGGAAGGGTGTTCCTTTTCGCGAGATGCACGATGCCGCGGTACGACGGCTGACCGAAGGGCTCGTGCAATTGGGGATTTTGCGAGGGGACCTGGACGACCTCATCGAAAAGGAAGCGTTTAAGAAGTACTACATGCACGGAACCGGGCATTGGTTGGGGCTTGACGTGCACGATGCCGGGGCGTATGCGCGGCAGGGGCGGTCGCGCCCGCCTTCGACGCGGGCCGTATCCGGGCTCAGTTCAAGGCCGTCATGCTCTCCATGGGACGGGTGATCCTTGGCAAGGACGACGTCATCGCCCGGGTGCTCTGGGCCGTCGCCGCCGGCGGGCACGTGCTCTTCCGCGATGTCCC
>SYKL01000094.1 GCA_005797785.1 Pseudomonadota bacterium
CGCCGACATACCCCGCCTCGGTCAACGTCGTCGCGTCTGCGATAACGAAGGGGACATCGAGGAATTTGGCCAAAGTCTGCGCCCACAACGTCTTGCCGGTGCCGGTGGGACCGATGAGCAGAACATTGCTTTTTTGAACTTCGACCTCGCTTTCGGTCGTGTTCGCCTCAAGGCGCTTGTAGTGGTTGTACACCGCGACCGCGAGCTTCCGTTTGGCTTGATCCTGCCCAACCACGTACTGATCAAGGAATCCCTTGATTTTCGAGGGGGAGGGGACGCCGGAATGTCCCCACGCAACAGGCTTGTTCTGCCCATTTTCGCGAATGATGTCCAAACAGAGCTTGATGCACTCTGAGCAGATGTAGACATTCGGCCCCGCAACGATCTTATCGACCTCGCGCTGTGGCTTGTGGCAGAACGAGCAGCTTAGCCCGGATGGATTGCTATACTTGCCCATGCGCTCCTCGACGGCCCTGTGCCACCAAGGACGATCATAGGCAGCCGCGGGCTCAGGGTCAATGGCGGATCCCGTTCTGTTCTGCCAGGAGGGTCAGCACTGGTGTACGATGGACGTGCAACCGCGGCGGAGTCACCGCATGGACTATTACGAGATCCTGGGCGTACCGAAAGAAGCGACGACCCAGGAGATCAAAAAGGCCTTTCGGCAGATCGCACGGGAGTGCCACCCGGATGTCACCGGCGATGATCCGACGGCGGCGGAGAAGTTTAAAGAAGCGCGCAAAGCCTACGAAACTTTGATCGATCCGGTCACCCGGTCTCGGTATGATCGGCGGGGGCAACGACGCAGCTTCGCAAAAGGCTCTTTTTTCGATGCTTTTTATCGGCACACCGCGGGCGCCGCCGAAGGCACGCCTGAGCCCGCAGGCCCGCGCAAAGCGGCTCGGCCGCCGAACGTCGGTGCGCACGATGCCGGAGGAACGCCGGGTCCAGACCGAAAGCAAAAAAAGAACCCCGCCAACGACTTGGACCTCGACGATCTGTTCAACAATTTTGGTGATTTTGGATTTGGTGGCGCAAAGGCGAAAAGCACGGGTTCTCCGGGGTCGTCGCGCGCGCCGGAATCTGCGCCGGAGCCCGGAGACGACGTTCGCATCGTGCTCGAGGTGGACGCCGGGATCGCGCGGGACGGCGGCACGGTGACCGCGCAATATTCGCGGTTACAGCGTTCGGATCGGTACAGTGGTGGCGGCGGCGGGGGGAGCCTCGCCCGCGTCAACGACATCGCCGACATTCGGATCATTCCAGGCACCCTCGATGGTGAGGTACTTACCGAGCGCGGTTTGGGCGATGCGGGCCTACACGGTGGCAGCTACGGCGATCTGATCGTGAGGGTGCGGTTGGTTGGCCGCGCCCCGGCGCCGCCTCCGGTTCCGGATCCACCGCCGGTCAGCGATGGTCAGGAAGAGAGTGTGGTCGTCGACATTTCGGTGGTGGAGGCGCTCCTGGGCGGGCGAGTAGAGGTCGACACACCGAGGGGAAGGGTGAGGTTGACGCTTCCGCCGGGGACATCGTCCGGTACCCGATTGCGCCTCAAAGGAAAAGGGAACGCTGGCGCAGACCTGTTTGTGGAAACGCGCATCGTCGTTCCGCGCGTGCTCGACGACGAAAGCCGCCGGCTCATTGAGGAATTCGCGCGATTGAACCCGGGAACTCCGCGAGAAGGCTAGTCTCGTGCCGCTAAATGGTCAAGCGGTTGACCATTTACGGGTCCACCGCCTTGCTTTCCGATCCTTGGGAGGCGGCTTCCAGCTCCTGTTCGATGTGCCGTCCGATCGGCTGCAGCTGGTATTGCCGCGCGATCACCGTGGCTTGCTCTAAGTCCGCAATTCCACCGGTTCTATCGCCGTGTTCGAGCTTCCAGCGGCCAAGCAACCAACGTGCGGTGGCGAGCGAGTCGTGGTTGGCGGAAGCTTCGGCCTGCGCAATCGACTGTTGCAAGCGTTCGAGTCCCGCCGCGACATCACCGCGTTGAGCGTCCAAATACCCGAGATAGGTCTCGTTCATCGCGATGCCGCGTTCCCAGCCGCTTTCGGTAGCGAGGTCGAGGCTTCGCTGAAAGGCTACATGCGCTCGGGCCCAATCGCCTCGTGCAAAGTGCACATCGCCGATGTTGTGGTGGTTGACGACTACTCCGCGGGTGTAGCCGATGCCCTCGCGCACTTCCAGGGCTCGACGGAAATTGGCGAGTGCATCGGAATAATTTCCGTTGCTGGTGTGCAACAGACCGATGTTGTTGAGAACCCGCCCCTCGAGAATGCGGTCGGCTGCACGTCGGGCCGCATGAAGGGCGCTTTCCAAAAGCGGAAAAGCCTGGTCGAAATTCCCTGCGCGAACGTGCCTGCCGGCGAGGCCCAGTCGGCAACGCGCTTCGGCAGCGGGGTGGCCGTCGCAACGGTGCAGGGCGTCGGTCCACAGGAGCTCGGCTTCGGCGTGTCGGCCCTCTTCCTGGGCGAGGGCGGCTTGGGCTTCCAGAGTTTCAATCCACAGATCGGCGGAGTCCTGCGGAGTGAGCTGTTCCCGCGCCTGAGAAAGGTGGGCATTGGCTAGATTGAACTTTGATTTTTGAACGTAAGCGCGCCCAAGTTCCACGTGCGCGCGCACTTCGACCCATGGAATACGCGCTTCGCTGGCGATGTCCAGGGCGACCTGCAAGGAGGTTTCAGCTTTGCGGGAATCGCCGAGCAGCCCGCACACGCGGCCCAGGTTCAGTGCAAGCATGGCTTCGCCCTGAACTCTCGCGTCCCAGGCTTCTGGGGTTTCGGGGACGAGGCGTATCCACGCCAGGCCTTTTTCGTAGCATTGGCGGGCTCGTTCCAGCGCGGAAGCGCGTTCTAAGCTCTCTCCCGCCTGATAGGCGTAGCGCGCGGCATCCAAGAGCCGACCCCCTTCTGCGCAGTGTTGTGCGAGGTTCTCGGCCAATTCCTCCTTGCGTTCGGGGTAGACGGTCTCGATCGCCGCAGCGGCCAGTCGGTGGTAGTCACGACGTTGAACGCCTAGAATTCCACGCAGCGTGACCTGACGAACCAACTCGGAAGCGAACGTCCAGTGATCGTGCCCGGTGGGGCTGCGCAGGATCAACGCATGCCCCATGAGATCGGTGATCAACGGCGTCGGATCGTCGATGCCCGCCGCTTGGGCCAAAATTCGCCCTTCGAAATGGGTGCCGAGAACCGCCGCAAGCTTCAAGGCGCCCTTGGAGGCGGGATCGAGTTTGTCGATCCGGGCGCCGACCAAACCGGCAAGACTGGCGGGCAACGTCTGTTCTTCAAGCGTGCGCACCAGGGACGCTACGCGATCTTTGGTGGCGATCGCCGCCTCATCGACAAGGAACTTTACCATTTCCTCGAGATAAAGGGGGTTTCCTTCGCAGGTTCGTTCCACGAGTGCGACGAGATTCGGATCCAATTCGTCCGCGTCGAGCATTCCTCGCATCAGGCGTTCCTGAGTCTGCGCAGGGAATGGGCCCAATTCTACCTTGGTGACGAGGCTTTCGAGATCCTCTGGCCACTCGCCGCGATGGGTGAGCAGGAGCAGCACAGGCAGAGAAGAGCAGTGTTGCAGTAGCTTCTTGAGCCGGCCGCGATGGCGGGGGGCGACGTGATGCAGCTCTTCCAGGGCGATGATCAACGGTTGTTCGCGGGCGAGGCCGGCGATCATCCGGCCGAGAGCCTGCCAGGTGTCGTCCGGATCGGCGAGGTGGTCCCTCAAGCCGAGCAGAGTGGCCAGGGCATCCATGTCATGCTTTGAAAGCCCAAGTTCAGTCAGGCGCCGCAATGCCTGCGTCAACGCCAGCCGATCTTGAGCATTCGGTACACCGAGCACGTCGCGAACCAGATCTCCGAAGGGGTCAACGCCGTTTTCGTTGTAGGGTAGGCAGCGTCCGAGGAAGATCGGCAAGTGCCGACGCTGCGCGCGATCACGGATTTCGCGTACAAGCCGGCTTTTACCAGTGCCTTCGTCGCCCAGCAAGACCAACGCGCGGCCTTTTCCGTGGCCGAGATCGACCAAGGCGTCGCGGATGACTTCGAGTTCATTGCCGCGTTTCAGCCAGGGACCCTTTCCAGTGGTGCGGATCCCGTGGCGCCGACCCTCGAGCATGTACGAAAAATCGGTAGGTCGTCCGCCGCGATCAGGTAGATCAGGGCCGCGTTTCAGGCGAAAGGCGCCCGAGGCGGCGCGGAGGATGCGCTCCGATACCAAGACCTGGCCATGATCGGCGATTGCCGACAACCTGCGCGCGAGGCGGGTGGTGTTGCCGCGGGATTCGTACCGCAGCTGCCCCTTTTGCGGGGTGATGGTGACCTCGCCGGAGTGCGCTCCGATCGCCAAATCGATGGAGAATCCCTTTCCGCGGAGATCGGGGGCGCGACGTTGGAGCTCCAACGCGCAATCGAGCGCGCGCGCCAGATCGTCCGCTCCGGTGCGGGGGACGCCAAACAGGATCAGCACTTGATCGTCGACCGCGCGCTGAACGGTCCCGCCAAACCGATCGACGATTCTCCGCATCCAACGCAAGAGTTGGAAGTGGTACTTGAACAGTGCGTCCGGATCGACCCGCGAGGACAGCGCCGTCAACCCGTCGACATCGAGCACCAAGACCACCACCGGCTTGTTTTCGACGTCCAAGCTTCGCAAAAAAGCGCTTGGCGGAGCGGTCGGCGTGAGGGTAACCCCCGATTCGAGGGTGGCGTCCAGGCGCTCGACATCGGCCACCATTCGGCGAAGATCAACGCTTGCGCCGGCTTCTGGCTCATCCGGAAACGCGCGGTGCATTTCAGCGGCGACCTCGGCGCGCCCGACGCGGTGCCCTTGGTAAAACAACCAGGCGCGAAGGTCTTCTTCGAGAAGGGCGGCGCTGGTGTACCGATCGTCGCGCTCTTTCGCCAAGGCCTTGGTGAGAATGGACCAAAGCCCAGGATCGATCGCAATCCCTTCCTCCTGGGGATGGGGGATGATTGCTTCCCGTACCCGCCGCAATTTCTCGGTGGGGTCGGGATCTTGAAAGAGTCGGTGGCCGACAATGAGCTCCCAAAGTACGATTCCCGCAGAGAAGATGTCGGTGCGATGGTCAACCTCTTGACCATTTGCCTGCTCTGGGCTCATGTAGGCGTACTTGCCGCCGCCGGGACGTCCAGGTTCGACGCCCTCTTGCGGCTGGGCGGAGTTGATGAGGCGGGCGATCCCGAAGTCCACCAGCTTGACTTCGCCGGCGAAGGTGACGATCAGGTTGTGCGGTGAAACGTCCCGATGGACCAAGCCTACCGAGGATCCGGATCCATCTTGGCTGCCGTGGGCGTACGCGAGGCCGCGGCACATCTCGGCGACGATGGCGACACTGATCGGCAAAGGAAGCCGCTCATCCATGGCGCGAAGCGCTTTGACCAGGCGGTTAAGGTCGCGCCCGTGCAGATGCTCCATGGCGATGTAGTGGCTGGTACCGACCTTTCCGAGATCGTAGACTTGGACCACATTGGGGTGATTCAGGTGAACGCTGATTTTGGCTTCGTTGATGAACATCCCAACAAAGCGGGGATCCTGCGCGAGCTCGGGCCGAATCCTCTTGATAACCAGCTTCTTCTCGAATCCCGCGACTCCGAAGCTCCGCGCGAGGAAAACCTCCGCCATTCCCCCGGTGGCGATCCGGTCCAGGAGTTCATACTTTCCGAAGGGTGCAGGCAGCTCCACGGGTCTCCCGATCGGGCGATCGGGTGTAGCGTAACCAATGAGGCCCAGGTGTGAACGTCAGACTGCAATCCATGGCGGCGATCGCGGGAATGTCCGCGGCCTTTGTGCTCGGCGTGTTCGTGGGGCAGGGGGACACGCCTGCATCGGAGTGGCCGGATTACTCCGCGGTGTACACGGAGCAGGCGCAGTCGGTGGTGGGCATTCGGGGCGCCGGAGACTCGGCGCCGCTGGGGACCGGATTTTCCATTTCGCCGACGCGGATCGTGACGGTTCGGCATTTGGTGGTCGGTGTGGACGAGGTCACTGCGCATACTCTCGACGGTCGGGCCGTGGAAATGCGCGTGGTCGGTACCGATGCACGCACGGATCTCGCGCTGTTGGAAAGCACAGTAGCGATTTTTACCCCGGTGAAGCTTGGAAATGCAGGCCCCGCAGTCGGCCACACGGTGGCTGCCCTCGGGCATCCGTACGGGCTTGGGCATTCCCTCGCCGTGGGGACGGTTTCCGGGCAA
>SYKL01000095.1 GCA_005797785.1 Pseudomonadota bacterium
CCCAACTTTTCTTCTTTTTGCTCACTTTGATCGGCTCCTCCTCCGGTTTTTCCTCTTTCGGTCGCAGCCGTTCAGGATCAAGAAGGAGCGAGCCCAGCAATGAATTGGCAGAGGCATCCAAAGCGATCGGTACGGCCACCCGCTGTTCGGAGGGGAGCCCTTGCAGCGGATCCACCAGCTCTAACGCGACTTCCACGGCTTTCACCCATCCAGCGGGGCTTGGATCCTCCACCGCGATCGGCCGCGAAAACGCATCGACCTTCGCCGAATACAATTGAACCTGCGGGCCTTCCGGCGACTGCCCCAACAACAGCACCCATTCCAACTCGGAACGCGTCGCTAAAGCTCTATACAAAGCGGCCGTTTGGCGCCCACGAGCAAACTTGGTGTCGCCTCCAGAACCCAACCGGGGCGAATCCAGCGGCAATGTCACGTCCGACCACAGGCCCGCTTCGCACTGGACCCGGGCGTAACCTCGGCGTCCATCCTGTGTTCTCACTACCAGGTGATGTTCACCCGCGAAAATATCGCCAACCGATTGCGGCGTGTCTCCACGCACATCGCCGTCAATCCACAAACGAGCGGGCGTTTCGGTCGTAACATTTAGCCCCGTCGACGACAGTCCCGCGCGGGTCTCGGTGTACGCCGCGATCACATCCGGCGAGAACTTGGCCGAATCCGGCTGTCGCTGCGGATTTAGTGCCCCCGCTGCGGCCCAAGCCTGCTTTGCCCCCGAGACATCATCGCTCGCAAATCGGGCGGTTCCAAGGTACACCCAGGCTTCCCAAAGCTCGCGGGTCGAACCGACCGTGGCCACCCCCTCCCTCAACGCCTCCACGGCATTTTCGAGGACCAACACGGCTTCTTCCGCCTGGGCTTGCTCATACAACAACCGCCCATCGTCCAACATTCTACGTCCGGGCGCCAGAAAAGCGTCCTCGACCAATACCGATTCGCGTCCCGCAATGCGCTTGGAGACCTCCATGGGAGGTACCGCCTTAAACCGCTGCGAACGGTCGATCGCCTCCACAATGCGCTGCGAAACCGCGAGCTGATGCTCCTCCGACCACACTGCTTCGTGAATTCCAACCACCGCAAGATCGGGCTCGGCCGCCGATGCAGTACTTCCGCCGCACCAAAACACTACGCATTGCATGGCGGACCACAGTGGACGGAGCATAGGAAGGTTTCCCCACCCCCGCGCGTTGCTCAACGGGGTGCGAGCATTCTACCCCAGGAGGCGGCGTGATCCGCTCACTCATCGCCATCGCCCTATGGTCCATTACTTCCGCCGAGGCCGCCCCGCGTTCCGAAGAGTTGATGTGGTCCGGCCGAATGACGGAAGCCGTCGCAGCCGTCCGGGAGGAACTCGAATCGAGGCCCAAAGACGTGGCAGCACACGAACGCTACATCGATCTCCTGGTCAATCTCGGGGTTCCAGGCTTTGCTTTGGAGACCTACCGACAGAATCTCGCCGACCATCCAAACGATCCAGATGCGCACTACCTTATCGGACGCGCGCTGCCCGACCCTGATCTCGCCTCCAAAGCCTATAACAACGCCTTGGCCTTACAACCAGAACATGCCCGCGCACAAATGGGGCTCGGAGCCGTGTTTCGCGCCACCGGCAAAACTGCGGAAGCGGAAACGGCCTACACCAAAGCGGTCAAAGCCGATCCCTCGTTGATGGAGGCATGGGCAGGCCTGTGGCAGACCCAAGACTCCTCCAACCGTCGCATTGACGCGATTGCTACGGCGCGATCGGCGCTCAAGGCCAATCCTCTCGCCGCCGAGCCCTATTTGGCGCTCGCCTACTTTGTACCCGAGGAAGCCAGCGCGATGCTGCTCCAGGGACAAAAAGCAGTGCCTAAAGATCCTCGACTTCCCGCCGCCCTGGCAGAAGAGCATTTGAACGCTGGAAATGGCCCGGCCGCGGAACGTGCCGCGCGCCAAGCCCTGGCGTTGGCCCCGGAGGAAAAATCCTATCAAAAGCTATCTTTCTATGCGAAGGCGCTCATTGACGGCACACTCGACGCCGCAGGCCTCGCCGCGGTCAAAGACCAAGATCAGCTGACCAACACCGACCCTCGATCGGCCGAGCTGCGCTACCAGGCCCTCATCGACCGATACCCTAAGAGCGTCCTTCCTTATCTTGGGCGGGCCCGGGCTCGCATCCGTCAAGGCGACAAAAAAGATGCCGTGACCGACCTTATCGAGGCACGCAAAATCTCGGACACCGACGTCGAGGTCCAGGCCACCCTCGGCCTCCTGCTCCTCGACATGGGACAAACGGAAGATGCTAAGCCACTTCTCAGTGGGGCGGCCGCCGCACGTCCCGAAGACCCGTCGCTGGCGATCGCCGCCGCCCAAGCTTATTCCAAAGGTGGAAACGGCATCGAAGCCAGAAAACGGCTTTCGGCGGCGTACACCAAGTGGCCCTACGACGCCCGGGTGGCCCTCGCTTTCGCGCAAGTGGTTTCGGAACTCGGCGGAAAAGAAGAAGCGTATACCATTTTGAAGGATACCTCCGCGCGCCTTCCAGATGGCCGGGTGGTGATCGCCCTGGTGGCCGCCGCCAAGGACACACGGAGATTTAAGGAAGCGGCGGATCTTTTAGACGGGCTTCATCGGCAAACCGGCAACGACACCTTCAAAGAACTCGCCGACAAACTGCGCGCCCAAGCTCAGTAGGCCCAGCCATTCTGTTGGGCGTGTCGATCCAAGGCAATCAACGCCGCCAAATGCCGCGCGTGGGTTCCTCTTACGACATGCATCGCACCTTGGAGCGGCCGCCCAAGCACGCCCAAATCTCCAATTGCATCCAGCAATTTATGCCGAATCGGTTCCTCCGGATGACGTAAGGTGTCCACACCCAATACCACGGTATTTTCCTTCGTTGCTCCCTTTCCGCGCCCAGCTTTACGCAACCCCTCCACGGCCGCAGCCGGCACAAACGTTCGCGCCCAAGCGACATCCATTTCAAACGACTCGAAGGAACCATTCCAACTCGCCGTTCCCTGGAATTCGACTCCAAAGTCGACGTCCACCGACACCCGCCGTTCCGACGAAGGCGAGAAATAGATCCCGTCAAATTCCACTTTTTCTTGAACCACCAGCGGAGAAATCTCGGGCCCGAAAGTCCGCTCTCGAACGGCGTCCAACCAACCTTGAGAACTCCCATCCAACGCGGGAATTTCCGGCCCTCGAGCCTCGATGACTACGTCGGTGACTCCACTCGCCACCAAGGCCGCCAACAAATGTTCCACGGTCGCTACCGAAAACCCCTCGCCCGCAAGTCCGGTGGCCCCTTGTAGGCTCCGCGCCGCGTTCAGACTGGCCATGACGCCCCCTCGTTCACCGACGAACCACAGGCCCGTTCCCCAAGGCGCGGGGCGAAGGCGAAGCGCACATGGCATCCCCGAGTGGATCCCGACCCCCGACTTGGCAAATTCGCGTACCGGGGTTGCTCGCCGCACGCCACCTCCCGCATTCGCGATATACTCCGGTGACCCCACCCCCGCCGCCCCACCATGCTCGTACTCGGCATCGATCCTGGCTCCAACGTGACAGGTTACGGACTCGTTCAGAGCTCCCGTGGCAGGCTCGTTCACGTGGGTTCGGGCATCATCCGCACGAAAGCCAGTGAACCGGTCGCCCTACGCCTGAAAACGATCTATTTGGGCTTGATCGATGTGTTTGCGGAATTCAAGCCAGAACAGGTGGCCATCGAGGCGATCTTTCACCACAAATCCTCAGAAAGCGCCATTCGTCTCGGGCAGGCGCGAGGCGTCGCATTGCTGGCCGCCAGTCAAAGCGGGTTTGAACCCTTTGAATACAACCCTTCTACAGTGAAAAGCAGTGTGGGCGCCCACGGTCGCGCCGACAAAGACGCTGTTGCAAGAATCGTTCGGTTGCTTCTTGGAATACCCCTCGATGTTCCCACCGACCAAACCGATGCTTTAGCCATCGCGATCACTCACTGCGCCTTTTCACGCACTGCCAGCCTTCGATCCCAGGGGAGTCCTTCATGATTGCGTGGTTGCGGGGAAATCCCGTTCAAAGGGACGGACATCGCATCGTGTTGGATGTGCAAGGCGTCGGATACGAGGTCTTCGCCCCGACCCGTACCGTCGAACATTGGTCTCAATCCGGCGATACCGTCGAGGCGCACATCTCGACGCAGGTCCGCGAGGACGCCATCACCCTGTACGGATTTCAAAGCGCTTTGGAGCGCTCGACCTTTCAAACCCTTCTTTCCGTGAGCGGCATCGGCCCAAAGCTCGCTCTGGCGTGCCTCGACGCCCTTCCCGTATCTTCTCTGGTTCGGGCCGTAGAAAGCGGCGATCATGGTACTCTTGGGCGCATTCCCGGAGTTGGGAAGAAAACCGCTCAGCGCCTCGCACTGGAGCTAAAAGGGAAATTGGACATCGCTTTCGATCCAAACGCTGCTCCGCTCACCGCCCCGCCGAAAGACGACGATGCCTTGGGCCAGGCCCTGACCCGTCTTGGCTACACCCGGCAGGAAATTTCCACCGTTCGGCAGGGACTATTGGCTGAGGGGGTCGCTCAAGACGCGCCCATCGCTGATCGCTTGAGAATGGCCCTCCGCCTCTTGTATCGGAGCGACACGTGAGCCGCCTCGTCGATCCTCAAGATCCCGAACGTATCGATCCAGCGCTTCGTCCGCGCCGTATCGATGATTTTGTTGGTCAGCGACAGATCGTTGACAACCTTCGCGTGTACATGAAAGCGGCAATCGATCGAAAAGAACCGCTCGATCACGTACTTTTCTCGGGTCCACCCGGGCTTGGCAAAACCTCGCTGGCCTACATCCTCGCGGAAGAGCTGGGAGTCGAGGTTCGTACAGCCTCGGGACCCTCGATCGAACGCGGCGGCGATCTAGCGGCGATTCTCACCAGCCTCAACGACCGCGAAGTCCTGTTCATTGACGAGATTCATCGCCTCAACCGGGCGGTGGAAGAGGTGATGTACCCCGCCTTGGAAGACTATGAGATCGACGTGGTGCTCGGGTCCGGTCCCGGCGCCCAATCCGTGAAACTTCCTCTTCAACGCTTTACCCTCATCGGCGCAACCACACGCTCGGGGATGCTCACGGCGCCGCTCCGAGCCCGATTCGGCATTCAATGCACCTTCGACTTCTATTCACCGGAGGAGCTGGAGAAAATCCTAAAGCGGTCGGCACAACAACTCCAGGTGGTGCTTACTCCTGAAGGAAACCGAGAGCTCGCGCGGCGTTCTCGAGGCACCCCCCGCATCGCCAACCGATTGCTTCGTCGCGCCAGGGACTTTGCACAAGTCGAGGGAGATGGAACC
>SYKL01000096.1 GCA_005797785.1 Pseudomonadota bacterium
CTTGCACCTCGCCGGGCCGTGGATCGTTCGTTATGGCGGTTCAGGTTGGGCTTGGTGGATGCCGGTGACCGCCATTCCGTACGTCGCTGTGTACGTGTTTATGGCGCTGTGGCCGCTGCCCGATGTGTTCTCCAAGCCCGAAGCACGGGGCGAAACGTGATGTTCTGGTGGGTCGCTGCCGCTCTCGCCGGCCCCAATGCCACGGTGACCAGCGAAGCCATGGGTGGAAACCTCCGGATCATCGTACGCTGCGAGTCCGCGTTTTGGCACAGCGACTGTCTCTCCGACGGCGTGGCCGCCCGCAGCGAGGTGGAGCGCATCGAAGCCTGGGCGACCGATTGGCGAAAAGAGAGCACGATCGGCGCGTTAAATGAAACAGGCAACGGTGAACTCCCAGAAGAAATCGTCAACCTGTTGACCATTTCCACCGAGTTGAACCGGGCCACCCACGGCGCCTTCGATGTGACGGTTGGCGGGCTGTGGCATTTATGGGGCTTTGATCCTCCGCGGATCCCGACCGAGGCACAGCGCCTGGAGGCGGTGGCTTCCGTTCGCGGGGAGGAAGTACGCGTCGAGGGAAACCAGGTGTTCCTGCCCACACATTCGCAGATCACGCTAGGAGGGATCGCCCAGGGGTATGCGGCCTCGGCGGCCCTCGCGCGCATCCCCAAAAAACGTGCGACGATGGTCGATGTTTCCGGTGACATCGCCGTGCGTGGACGATGGACCATCGGCATCCAGCATCCTCGGGCCGATCGCGGCTTGGCGTTCGCTCAAGTCGGCCTTCGAAATGCGGTACTCTCCACTTCGGGGGACTACGAGCATTATTTTGAGGCGGATGGACAGCGGTACCACCACATTCTCGATCCCAAAACCGGTCTGCCGGCCTACGGGGCGATCAGCGCCACCGTGGTACACCCGGATGGGGCGCTGGCCGACGCGTTGGCGACCGCGTTGATCGTGCTTGGACCGGATGAAGCCGTTGTCTCAAGTGCGGGGGCCTGGGCGTTGGTGGTCACACCGGACTTGCAAATCCACGAGCTGGGACGTCGAGGAAAACATGTGACTTCCGTGCTTCGACCGGATCACTTGTAGACGGTTAGAGCCTGTTCATCCGCACCCGGCCCACCAACCACAACGCACGCTTGACCCCCACCGCCATCGCTTTGCTGGAATAGGTGGCGCCACTGATGATGCGGACGTCCGAACCTACCTTGAGCGGGTCCGTGGCGGTCTTCCCTACAAACTGCTTCCGAAACCGGGCATCGCGGACTTCGGAGCCATATTTTTCCCTGTAGACCAGCACTTCTTGGCGGATCACGGTGCCCGCTGGGTCGATTTGGACCGCGAACGTGATCGGCTCATGCTGCCCAATCTGTTCATCGATCACCACATACCCATCCAAATGATCCCCGGTGTACGCACGGTACACGGTGTAGCTGTCCTTCAGCTTCATCCCCAACCGCATTTTCCCGTCGACCTTGGCGTCTTCGTCCAAGGTCAGCGTCAGCGGGGTCACCGTGTCCGATCCGGGAAACATGTCGGACAACAACGCCGCCGGCTCCCAAAACTGCTGGGCGCACGCCACTTGTGGGACCGATAGCAACAACGCGGCCGTAATGAAAATGGTTTTCATTTGGACAAGATAGCGCAGCGGCGTCGGAGCCGCTAACCCTCGGTCGTTAACTGTCTCGACTCGACGTTAAAACTGAATTTGCAGCGCTGGGAGCGGCAGGCCATCGTCGACGATGATCCCCCAAGTCAGCGTGCCCGCGCCCACCGCGAGGGCAGCGCCGGACAGGATCACCAACCGATTCGCCGCGCCTGCATACTTGTCGACATCGGCTTCCGTCTGGGCTTCTTCGAAATTGTGCGCGGCGCGGGTCGCCAAATAGTAGATCGCGCCCGATCCCAACATCACCGTTCCGCCAGCGATCATCAGCGGGGTTTTCTCCGGAGGCCGCTTTCGGGTCAGGATCATCGTTCCGTCGGAACTCGTCTCCACCTTCGGCTTTTTCTCTTTGGGGGGCTTCTCCGCCTTGGGCGGCTTTTCGGGCTTAGGCTCTTCGGTCGCTGCGATCGGCTCTTCCTTCGGCTTCTCGGCCTTGGGCTCCTTCGGAGGTTTCTCCTCTTTGGGAGGCTTTTCCGCCTTCGGCTCTTCGACCTTTGGCTCCTTGGGAGGCTTCTCTTCCTTCGGTGGTTTCTCCGCCTTCGGCTCTTTAGGCGGCTTTTCGGCCTTGGGTTCCTTCTCCTCAGGCTCCACCGAAGCGACCACCGCCTCTTCCTTGGGCTTTTCGGCCTTGGGCTCCTTCGGGGGCTTTTCCTCCTTAGGCTTCTCCGCCTTGGCTTCCTTCGGTGGCTTCTCGGCTTTGGGCTCCTTGGCCTTCGGCTCCTTCTTCCCCTTGGCTTCCTTCCCTCCCAATGCCGGATCGACCACCGCCACAGGTACGGTCAACACTTCGGCGGGAAAGTCATTCCCTTCGATCAAAAACGGCTGAACGTTGCCGGCAGCGTCCCACTGGTACAGATGCGGGATCCCCGGAATCGCCCCTGGTGTACTGATTTTTCGGCCATCGAGGTAGTGCAGCCCTTCCGCGAACTTCTTGCCTTCCAACTTGACGACGGGCTCTGGTCCAAGGCGCTGGGCGTCGGTGTACATCGACAGAAAAGGATGGTTCGCAGGAAGATCTTCGATTCCGTACGAATAGGTTGGGTCCACCGCGATTGCGGTATCCAGCCAGCGTTGCGAACGCTGCAGGCTGCCGCCCACATAGAGACCCGCGGCGATCGAACGGTACACCCGGCCGACGATCATCGGCGGAAGCACCTCATTGAGGCAGCTCAAGTTGGTCTCGATCTTGGTCGCTGTGGCGCCTGCCTGATCGTTTTGGGTATTGCGAAGGTAGGTTTCGACCAGCGACATATCTTCGATCAACAGATCCGTGGTGTATGGCGCAGCGCAAGGTGCGGCCCAAGCCACATTTGGAGCAACCGCACCCAAGAGCAACAGCAAACCTAGGCTGCGCACATCCCCTCCAGTCTCGGTGACACGATACCACACGTCGACACGCGATCGTTCAGACGGTTCGAATCCAGAACAAGGTGGTCCCAGATTGTACTGCGCTTCCTGACGAAACAAACACCCTTTCCATGCGCCCGGCGACCGCGCTGCGAACGGGTGAAAACGTTTTCATCACCTCGATCAACGCGAGGGTCGCCTTGGGCGCGAAACTTCCCCCCACCGGAGCAAACGGTGGAGACTGCGGATCCGGACTTAGGTAGATGGTGCCATCGCTTTCGGAAACTACTGCGATACACCCATCGGGAACGCCGCTTTCGCGTACGTCTTCTGCAACCGGAGACGCGCCCGCCACCGCGGTCCCGATCTCGATCAACGGCGCGCCGTATTCCACCCATTCGGAGGGCGAAACTTTGCCGACGATTCCGTCGACGCCTTCCGGCACCATCACTGCGTGGCTCACGCCCGAACGCAACAGAGTGCCCAGTGAAACCCCACTTCGAAGCCAAGTCCCCGGCAACGCACTCGGCGTCCAACGGCCGACCGTTGGCGCACACAACCGATCCCCTTGCTTCAACGCCTGGAACACAGGACCTCCAGATCGTGCACGCTCCAAATCCGCGGATTCTTCGTCCGCCGGCCGCCGGTCGACTGCCATGCGCTTTCCACCAGCATTTCCAGCCAAGCTCGCAACCGCGCCACCGGAACCACTTCATCGGTGTCCATGCGCGAGGCGGAAGCGATCGGATCCATGTCGGCATCGATCCGGCTCGCTACCTGTTGCATTCCTTCGGCGATTGCCCGACGTTCTTCGGGATCGGTGCTGGCTATCTCAAAGTCGTCATCCAGTTTACTATTGTAGGTGGCGATCGCGAGGGTGCGCCCTTCCATCACCGACAACCGCGTGATCGGCGTCGAGAGCTGCACCACCGGATCGTATGGCAACCCCGCCATCGCGTAATAGCCGGCCCCCGACGCCTTTCGCAGCAGGATCGTGAACATCGGGGTGGTGTTGGTGCTGTTGGAATAGATCAGGTTGGACCCGTACCCAAGCAGTCCAAGCCGCTCCGCTTCCACGCCGATGTCGAAGCCGGCGATGTCTTGCAGCCACACGATCGGGATCCCGTCATCGTTGCAAGCCCGGGAGAAGGTGCTGATTTTCGCAATCCCCTCGCGGAAAAGGGATCCGCCTGGGCGTTTTCCAAACCCTGGCTCGTCGATCAACCCTTGGCGATTGGCGATGATTCCCACCCAAAGCCCGGAAATGCGGGCTAGACCGGTGATCATCTCGTTGCCGATGTCCGCCAAAACCTCATGGAACAGCGAATGATCGACCAAGCGGGCGATCACCTGCTCGATCGCGTATCCCTGGCGGGGATCCGGCGGAAACAGCGCGTTCAATTCCTCGGCCGGGAAATTCGCTTCCGCGGCTTCGGTGCCGTACCGATAAAAATCGGCTCCTGAGGTAGGAAGTTTACCAATTTCAGCGCGGATCGCGCTCAGCGCTGTGGCATCGTCGGGAACGCGAACGTCTGCACACCCGGATTGGTGCACGTGCACCTCCGGTCCACCGATGTCGAGGCTGGTCAGTTTCAGGGATTTGGCGCCGCGGATCAGCGCGGCACCCGCGATCACCATATATGCCCCTTCGGTCATATACACGCGATCGCTGATGATCGGCATATACCCGCCACCCGCGATGCAATCGCCGAATACGCCAGCGATCTGCGGCACGCCTTTGTCCGCGAGCAACGCATTCTTCTTGAAAATGTGCCCCGCGCCAGTGGCTCCTGCAAAACTCCGCGATTGCTCCGGCAGAAACAGCCCCGAGCAATCCACTAAATAGACCACCGGAAGCCGCAACCGAAGCGCCATCTCCTGGGCGCGTTCGATCTTTTCGGGGGTCTGCGGCCACCAAGCGCCGCTGGCGACGGTGTTTTCATTGGCGATCACCATCGTCCAACGGCTCTGAACGCGGACAAAGACGGTGACCACGCCCGCGCCCGGCGCATCGAGCTTGCTGCCCGGGAACTTCCGGCCCCAGTTCACGAGGGTACCGACTTCAAATACCTCCGATCCGGGATCTTTGAGGGCTTCGATGCGCTCCCAGGTGGTGAGTTTGTTCTTTTCGTGGACGCGCTCGGCGTACTTCTCTCCCCAACCTTGCCGAGTGATCGCCAATTTTTCGTTGAGGGCGCCATCGAGCGCGGCCATCGCTGTGCGATGTTTGCCGATCTCCTCAGGAGAAAGCTCCGCTTCCAGCACATCTCCGATCGGTCGCAACAGAAGCCGGGCCATCAAACCTCCCCTGCGGCCAAGCGCGTTTCCAGCGTGGTCGTGTCGTAGCGCCCGGCGCGGAATTCCGGCCACGCGAGCATCTTTTTGTGCAGTTCGATGTTGGTGCGGACACCCTCGACCGTGGTCCGCGCCAACGCGCCTTCCATGCGGACGATCGCTTGCTCGCGGGAATCCGCGTGTACGATGAGTTTCGCCACCATCGAATCGTAGTTCGGAGGGATGCGATCGCCGGATCGCAGGTGCGTGTCCACCCGGATCCCCTCCCCTTCTGGAAAGACAAGCGACTTGACTAATCCCGGGGACGGTTGAAACCCATTTGCCGGATCTTCTGCATTGATCCGGCATTCGATTGCATGCCCTTTCGTGCGGATCGCATCCTGGCCAACGGGCAGGCGTTCGTTTGCGGCGACGCGGAGCTGCCATTCGACC
>SYKL01000097.1 GCA_005797785.1 Pseudomonadota bacterium
GAAAATCGTTGCCGGAGTAGTCTGAGAGTGCTGGTCTTATCGAAAGGCGACCGGCGAGCGGTAGCGACGGAAGAACTCTTTGTCGGCGATCTCAAGGAGGGTTCGTCCAACTGTTCCGTCGAGTACAGGAGATGTTCCGAGGAGTATGCGGCGGAGGTCGAGAGAACTCGTGTTGCCGAGAAATTGGAACGAGAGAGAAAGGCTGAGGTAGCTAGAAAAGAAAGAGAGGCCGAAAAGGAGCGCGAGAAGTTGGAGAGAGACCGCAAAAGGGCCGAAGACGAAGCGGTTTGGGCCGAGGTGGCGAGAAAGAGAGAATTGAATTGCAAGAGGATAACAGGGCGCACGAGGGGTTTTGACGAAGCGGTGGCGTCGGAGCTCAAGATGCACCCGAACAACGTCGAGTTTGTTCGGGTGGAGTGGTCGGCAGGGTGTGTAGCCGTCCTGTATACATACAGTGGTGTTGTAAAATGCACTGTGACTCATGTTGCCGATTCTGGCAGTGTAATTGCGCTTGATGAGGTAGAATCGTCGTCCGGTAACCTTATGGCACATAACGTCCGCAGTTGTAAGTGACGTCTCCCCCTGCACTGCCTGCGACGGCCACCGCGAAACGTCCCATGCAGCAACTTGCCGATCAACGACGCAAATACGCCGGAGGAAACTATGGTAGAAGGTATTCTTTCCATTGCTTGTCTGGGCACATTCTTCCTGGGAGGCCTCGGGCTCTTCGCGCTGATGTTGGGGGCGAGAAAGCACCCTTGGCGGATATTCGCTGGAACCGTTGCATACCTGGCCATTTGTTTTGCCGGCCTCGCGGTGGCCTTTGTGGTTCTGGTTGGCAAGGGCCTGGTCGAGGGCCGCGAAGAGCTTGAGCGCAAGTTTGCCGAGGTAGAGGCGGGGGTGGCGGCTGGGGGCCAGTTAGAGGTTGAGGGGCGCTTGCCGGAGCCATGGACCAGTCTGAACCTTCCTATGGAGGATGGAACGGTACTGTACGCCGACTCCCACAACCTCAACCTCTCCTACACAGGCCACTCTGCCGACGAAATGGGCGGAAAGTACCATTCCCTGCTGACGGCCGCCGGCTGGATCGAGGAGAACCGGGGCACCATCCACGGACGTGCGTTCACCGAATATTACCGAGACGAGCGGCTGCTTTATGTTGCGGTCGAGAGCGACCGGACGGGTGTGTTGGTCGCCAACCTGAGCATGGGTAGAGGGAGCGGATCAACGCTGAATCGTGTGCAGGTGCTGGTGGACACGATCGAGTTTCAAGGCCGGGTGGATTGTAGCGATGGTTCAAACCCGATACTTGGAGGGATTACTTATTTGGAGTTCGGTCAAAGCCAACTGCCGGTGACCTGTACGGTGACTTTGGGAGACGTCCGCTGGCCGTTCGTCGTGACGGAGCCGGGAGAGGTGGGCTGCGACGCGGTAGACGGCGCCGCGGTTTGCGAATGGTTGTAGGGGGGCACCATTGCGTGGGACAGAGGCCTACTAAGGCGCATCGATAGCAGGCCGTGACGCTCATCAACGGGGGCAGCCGGCGGGTGTATTTTCGGAGATCCACGAGTTCACTGTCCGAGGAACAGCTTCCGCGGCGTCTCCCTCAGACGAGGCGCGACGGTCACGTTTGCACCCATCCCGCAACACCGGAGGCTCCCATGGAACACCCGCTGAGCGAACTCCCTCTCCTTCTCCGCGATTGTCGAACGTGGGTCGCGGCGTTGGACGGGCCCTCCGACCTCGTCGATCCCTCCTGGGAGCGGATGGAGCTGAGGGGCGGCCGCCCGGAAACGATCGACCGGGCGCTGGACCGGGGGGTTCCGCTGCTGTTTGTGCCCCCGTGGCGCGACCCGACGCCAGCGGTCGGGGGCCACAGCGTGCGGCTGCAGCAGCGCCAATTGCGCGTGGCGGAATGGGTGTTGGCCGAGGTTGTGCGTCGGCCCCGCCGGGCGATGACGTACCTGTTGCTGCCGAGCGAGATGTTGGCCTCCGAAGGTGAAACGCGGGTGACGGAGTGTCGGCAGGCGTTGTGGCAGTCGGGTTCGCTGAAATGGGCGGCGGATTTTTCGGCGCACGTGTTGGGGCTTGGGGCTCGCTTGAACCCGCCCGCGTTTACGCTGGTGGCGTTGGCGCCTTTGCAAGGTGTGGGTTCTCCGACCATTTTGATGAACGGAAGTAAGATCTTGAAGATCACCAGCATGCAGACCCCCGAGTGGTCGGAGCCCGCGAAACAAGCGGTCGTCGAGCTGTTGGAGGGGCGACAAACCCACAACCGTTACGGATACCACCACAGGTGGAAATCGGCCCAACAACCGTTGTCTTTCAACCGTTGGGAGCCGGACGCATTGGAGTTGGAGCGGACCCTGGGCCTCGACTCGCCGCGATGCCGTCTGGAGGAGGTTTTGGAGGGACCGTGTTGCCGAATCCCCCAGATGAAACTCACGGGGCCGACGGAGGTGGTGCGGATGTTGCGGTCGCGGGACCTGCCGAGGCTGGCCGAGCTCCATCGCGAGAGACTCCGCGCAACCGTGACGGTGTCCGCGGCATACACGGCTCGGCTACAGGCGAACGATGTGCTGGTGCCGATGGCGTCGCCGAGACCCTCCGAGGGGGTCCGCGCCTGGGCGGTGCCCTTTCATTTTGAAGGCACCCTCCCCGCCCCTGACGTGACCGTGCTTCGGTTGAAAGAGCCTACAAAGTACAACGTTGCGGCGTTGATGGCGTTTATCGGCACCGACTTTGTGCGCAGTTGGCTATTCGGGCGGGCGTTGGGCGGGCCGGACGAGTTGTCGTACGAGGCCCTAAAAGATCTGCCGATCCCGTCGTTCACCGATCCGCGTATGGTGGCGGTGATCTCGTTGGCACAGGCGGCCCGCCGTCTCGAGAAGCTGGCGCAGATGTACGGTAAAGTGGCTCACGAAGCGTATTCCATCTCGGGGCGCCTCGAAAAAGCGGAGACGTTTGCCGCGGAGGCCCGGGTGGTGGAGCACGTGTTGGATTCGGTGGACGATATGAATCTGCTGGGGGGACGGGCGGAACGCTGGGAGTAGGGAGGGTTTTGCCTGGAGGGTGTGTGGGGCACCCTCCGGATGTCACACCCCCTTCTGCATGCTGGGGTGGTAGGAGGCGGCATGGGCCAGGAGAAGGAAACCTCGGGCGGTGCAGTAGGATGCTTGATCGTGCTGGTGCTGACGATGTGCCTTTTGGCGCCGTTGCTGGTGTTGTGCATCGTCGTGGTTTGGCTGGTCGCGGAGTCGTCCGTCCCCGATGTTCGCCTGTGCAGCCGATTGAGTTCGGGTGAGTATGTGCGTATTAAGCAGATTTTGGATTATCAACTCAGGCGACGTGGGATCTTTGGACGGGCGGTGGACCTCGAAGAGGTGCGGGAGTTGATCTACGAGGAATGCGCCACCGAGGGCCTGCGCGAGGCGTTTGAGGGCCCCGCCCAACGGCAGCTGGCCTGGCAATCCGCGTACCGGTGGTTGTGGGGCAGCCGGGTTGCGGTGGGGACGTGCGTGTTGTTGGGTATTCTCGCAGTTTATTGGGTGAACGAGATCTATCCGTCGATTGCGGAAGTGTATTCGGGACAGGATGCGAGTACCTGGGTGATAACCCTGGCGGTCTCGGGTCTGTTGTGCTGGTTCGTTGGGTTGATCGGGTGGTTCGTGGGGGCTTTGGTGTATGTTGCCCTGGGCCTTCGGCAGGGAGTGCCGTTGGAACGGTGGGAGTTGTTGGTGCAGGCGGTGGAGGAGTTTGAGGGGTTGAACACGAAGGTATGAACATTGCAGGCTTACGGAGGGCCCATTGGTCTGACACCCCCCTTGCGAAATGAATGGGACACATCCGTTACAATCGAGGAACGCCATGACCCTAAGCGCTTTGCTGCCTCACGTAGCCGACCCCGATGGAAAAAGGCTCGCCTTTCTGGGCCTGGCCCATGCGATGTCTAAGGCGCGGCAGCCCTGGAGTTTTGGCGTTCCGCAGTACGGGGACCCAAGCGTTGGCTCCGTCGGTTGTGCATGAATTTGTTGAGCTCTGCATTGCTGCGCTCGGTCATGTGGCCATCGCCGAGGCCGGGCCGGTTCGCGCCATCAAGTTTGATTCGCAGCAGAATAAGGAGGTATTTCGCTCTGAATTCACACAGCGGTACGACGACGCTGTCCGCGAGTTGCCGTCACTGGGCGGCATGAACCCATTCGACTTCTGGCGGATGCGTTGTAGGCCACGCGAAATCACCTGTGTTGACGACCAGGACAAGCATTCCGTGGTGTTTCTAGTGGATATCGACTCGGAATTGGCAAAGACGCTTTGGCAGGACCATGTTCGGGGGGAAAGCGCGTGGCCCCTGGTCGACCTGGCGCAGTTTCAGGAGGTCGGTCATGCGATGAAGTTACGTATCATTGTCGGCAAAGCCAAGGCGCGAGACCGCTACGCAGCGAGGTTAGCAGACTTGCAGAGCGCGTTCGGTATTGTTGAGGATCGCGGGGAACGGTAGGCGTGCTGTCCGCGAACTCGGGCGAGGTCAGTGCGCCTGATGCGGCGTCTGTTGAGGAGTGCCTTAGTAACGTCGATTGGGGCGCCCGGGGCCGCGCTGGATGTCCTCGGCTCGGCCTAAGCTGGCCACCAGGTCTTGGTATTCCCTGTGGGTGTAGGCGCGCTTGTCTCGAAGGCTTCGAGCGATCCACTCCAGGAGCGAACGAAACTCAGTAGTTCGTTCGTACATGTCGTTGAAATGCTCCCAATCCAGCGTCGGACGTTGACGCCCCGTGGCGATAACGGTTTTCTTTGCTCCCAGTTTGTCAAGCAACTTGTCGAATTGAGCTTCGGTGAGACCCTGTTCCTCGTCGAACTCCTCTGCGTGAGGCAGGGCGGCGGCGTCGATCCCGTACGCGACGATGGTGACGTCATAGGAAGTGCCGAGTCTTCGTAGCTCTTCGACCAAGGTGGAATCATCCACCGATCCGGCGATCGCTAAAACCGAGTGGTGCGCCCATCGCGAGTTGCTGACGCACTGAAAGAAATGCTCTCTAAAATTGTTGAATGTGATTGCCACTTTGAGCTCGACACTCGTCAACCGGAAGGGCTGCTCTCCCAAGCTTCGCCTGACCTCCAAGAGATTGCTATCGAGGAAATAGAGTCCATCGTCGTCCACTTTCCCTACGTCCCACTCGACAAAGACGACATCGGGGAACTTCCATTTGTTGACCCCCAGCTGATCGCGCCCTGCCCGGGTGTGATCAATGCGCATCGGGAGTTGGTTGTCCTTGAGCGCTTGTCGCATGTAGAAAGCGCGGAACTTTTCTTCAGACTGGGAGCCGATGCCTTTGGGCGCGGAGGACGGGACGCCCTCTGGGATCGGCTCGGGCTCAGGTGCGACCCGGAGGTAGTATCCGTGACGGCCGACGGCCTTTGCAATCACGGAGGAACTGTCGGCTGCCATCAGCGAGAAGTGCTGTTGAATACTGGAGTCGGCGTAATCGCTGCCGAGTTGTGGGCGCACGATCGCGAGGAGTTTGGTGCCGTTGATGGCTTTGCTTGGGTCCGTGGGGAGGACCTGCGGGAGCAAGTGTTTGAGGTGTTCGCGGAGGTTCATCGACGCACCAGCCGCAGAGTGATGTGTTCTTCCTCGGTTACGAAGCTCCAATCCATCCACGTGGTGCCATGTGTTCGCCGTACGCCTTGAAGACCGTGGTCGAACAATAGGTGCATGCTCGCGTACGTCCCGCCTGTCGCGAATGTGATGTCAAGCCGCCTAGCGTGTGGGAGTTGAGCCCACTTCCCATTCTGCTTTTTCGACGTGTCAAGCATGGTCATCTTAATGTCCCAACTTGCACCTGCTTGCTGTTTCGTCCAGCTTAGAAGGGCCTCGGCTTCCTTTTTTGAAAGGTCGCTGGGGGGTGTGCGGTCGTTCAAAAGTTGTTGGGCGTCGGCCTGAGAATAGTGTTCCGCCCGTGGGAGATGACTGTTGATGTCCACGGCTGCTCCTGGCGCGGGACGGAATTGCTTCAGAACCTCCGCCAGGCGGAGGAATGACACGATGTTCGTAGCAAAAAAACGGTCCCGATAGGACAGACGCGTCACCGTTCCGAGTGCGTGAAGAGGGCCCAGGTGACGTTCAAGCACTTTGGAGAGCCTGATGTGCTCGGGCGTGGTTTTTCCCTGGGGCACACTGATCCACTTGGTCGTCTCCGTGGGCGGTGGGGCCCAGACCTCTTGAGCAACTTCTGCCGCTTGGGACCAGGAGTTGTCATAGGCCTCCCACATCAGCTCCGCATTTACTCCATCCGTACGAATGGTCGAGAAGGCGCCCGAGCGTTGCCATCCTGAGCCAAATGCCGGCTCGGTCCATGGCTGGTTCTCTGTGTTGACTGAACCAAGCGCGGTATAGCCGTCTACGGCTCGACGCACGACCCCCCATGGGTAGGATGGCAGTTGGCCAATGCGGATCTTCACCCCGTCTCTCGCCAACGTCGCAAGCTTGGACAGGAGAAGGGCTTCATCGGTGTCGGTATTCGGAAGGCGACCGAGCAGCAACCTACTTTCTCCTCTTTGCAACAATGCTCGAGAGTGCAGGGCTCGGAGTATGCCTTGGGGTTCGAAGCCATCCTCGGCCACACAACTGCCGAGAAGGACGATGTCTCCCGGGGCGCTCAGCCAGTCCAAGACGATAGGGCGGGGATTCCGAAGTTCCAGTCTGCCATCATTAAGGATACCCAAATTGGGCGCCCCAGCGATAAACGCATGAAGGTTCTTTTCTCGAAGGTGCTGTAGCAGTGCTTTTGGACGTAGCCGTTGGTGGATTTGTTGGGTTTCAAATAAGATGAGCGACCCGTGGTTGGGGCTTTGGAGGTATTCGATGGCGCGTTGCAGAAGCGGCCGCCATTCGTTGCGTAGTCCCAGCAGAACGCCGGAACATGTTCGATCAAGGATGACGCACTCTTTTGTCGTACCGTTTTCCGTATTGAGGGTGGACACCAAGGGTTGCAGGGTGCGGCTATCGACTTGGAGGATCTCCGCTGCAGCCTGTTGCAGTACCACAGCAAAGGTGAGGGCCAGATCCTCCGCGGAGTCCGCTGGAAAAGCTGAATCCTGGGTGAGCGACAAGCGGAATGCGTCGGTGAGTACCGAGGTTCCCAGGGTCATGTGGCGCCAGAAGCGTGCCCCCATTTGGCAAGGGGTGCCTCGGATGAGGTGCCTATGGTTCTGGAATGTGGGGGGGACCTCATCGCCCCAGTTTGGTTCGGCGACGGAGAATCCGCACACTTGGCAGATAGCAAAGCCATATCCCGCGCGCTGATTCTTATCGACGAGTCCCTCAGATCGGATCAGGAGCGTCGCCTCCTGCGAAACGCCGACCGTCAAGTCGGGTGACACCTCATCCAGGTCGTCGAATGCAGCGCCGCTAAGCGTCATTCGCGCCGGGGGCATTCGTGCGGCGTCAGCCTTCTCTCGCACCCGCCTTGGGGACTCTCCAGAGACGACTCTGAAGCCCGTGGGCTGTAGAAAGTGACGAAGTGGCGTTGGTTGATCTGCAAGATCGATTTCGCCGCCATCCCGTTGAAGTTGCTGTGCCGTCGCCCGCGCCCGAACATAGAATGCTTGTGCGTTCTCGGCGGGGTGATGGCACACGGAACATTGGTCGCGATCGGCGTCCGAGACGTCAATGTTCCCGCAACGGCGGCAGTGCAGATAGGTCTTTCGCGTTGCTAAACCGGGGTCGTTGGCCAACCAGTTCCGAATGAGCCCGCCGATGCGGTGGATGCGTTTCTTAGCGACCACCTCGGCGCCCGGGGTGTATTCTGACAACGCGGCGTCGAGGGGGCGTTCCATTCGCAGTTCCTCATCGCCGGTGTCGAGTCGAATGATATCTACCGGAAACCCGAATCGCGGAAGGAATCCCGTTCGGGCGAGGTATCGGATCAGAGCCTCCCTCATGATCCGATCCTGCTGAAGTTGTAAGGCATTGAGGTACGCTGTCCGTTGCCCCCCTTGGCCAAGCGCTTGTTCATTCGCGATTTGGCCCGCCAGACAATCCAGGTCGATGCGTGCGGTGTGTACCGATTCCCGAAGGCTGACCGCGGCACCCCGGAGGACGGCATCGCCGGGATGGCTTGCAAGGACGGTTCCGTCCACGAGTTTGCGCAGTGCGGCAAGTAGATCAGGGCTCGGTGTGTCGCACCATTTTTCGAACACTTCCAGAAGAGATTCTCCAGGGTCCACGGGAGCACCCTGCTGAAGCTGCCCGGCCACAACGGGAGTGAGAAGAGAAGTGATGTCACCGAAGGCGTACATCGGGTTGCCCCTCGGAGCGCGCGTCACCACCTGTTCAAAAAAGCATGAGAGCAGCCATGCATGGACATGGCGACGCACCAACGGGGCCGCGTCGAGTCGCACTTCCGGCGGACGAATGGGACGTCGCAGAAATGCTCGCAAGTCCGAAAACACACGTTGGTCGTGAGGCTTTGCGGGCGCCAGGGTCAGCACGAGCGATGAGCCATCGGCGCGCCGGCCGGCTCGACCGGCCCGCTGCCAGTAGTTGGAGGGAGCAGGCGGTACATTCGTCATCAGAACGAATGTGAGGCCACCCAAATCGACGCCCATTTCCATGGTTGTGGAGGAGGATATGAGATTGCGTTTGCCGTTGCGAAAGGCGTTTTCGTCCTGTTCTAAGGCGTCGACATCGATCTGAGCCGTATGTTCCACGGACCAGAGGCCAAGCGGTTCGTCGTCCGTGACCCGGCGTACGGCATGCCTCTTTCGCCAGTACTCGACCTCGGAGGTGGTGAGCGGCCTCAACGGGGATTCATCGGTGAATTCGGTGGGGATGTTGCGCAGAGAGCGGGAGGCCAGGGCCCTGCTATCGGGGGAGATGAACGCCGGTGTTGCTGGCGCGGTAAACTGTAGCGCCCAAGGGTACACTTGAATTCCGCCCTGCCCGCCGCGAACGCACTTTCTGTCGGGCAACCCAGGCCCATTTGCAACTTGGAGGAGGGCCCCCCAAACGGCCCTGAGCAGCGCAATGGCGTCCCCGTCGTGCATGTCTCCGACCCCGATGACCCGGCGTGCGAAGTTGACCACGGGGTTGCGTTCTAGGTTTGTGGGGACCAATGAGGGTTCTCCCCGCAGTTCGGGAGCGTCGCCTGGAGAGAAAATGAGTCTCTTCCCGTAGTAGTTGTGGCGTAGCAGCCCCTGCAACTCCTGGGCATTGATGGTTAGGCTTTGAACGGCCCCCTGGCGGCGCGCGTGGTCGAGAGTCGTGGCGAGTAGACAGTGCCATTCATCGCTGCTGAGGATCCCCTCGTATGCCGGCGGAACCGAAGGTAGGTTGGGGTAGACTACCTGGACAAGGCCCAGCGTTTCAAGCGTGATATTGCTTGGCGAGGGGAGCCGAGCGAACTCCCGAAAAACCGAAACCCTGGCCAGTTCGACTCGTGTATTTTCGTCTGGCGCATTCGCAAAATCCGCTCTTTCTCGGAATTTGGGGTGGCTGTACATCTGCGCGACAAGGTCCTCGCCGCTAATCCCTGGGTTATCACGAATGATCTGCCACAGGAGCTGTCGATTCAGGCCGACGTCGTGGGTGTACTCGACCTCCGCCGCCAGGGATGCGGTTCCATGTCGGCTGTCCGAGAACGTAAGCACCCGGCGCCCATCTCCTGGCAATGGCTGTTGGGCAGCCGCGGGGTGAGCGCCGAGGAAGGGGTAGATCGCATCGATGACGGGTCCGACCACCGCATTGGGCCGAATGGTGAGCGGCTTTAGGTCCGCAGACTCCTCGCCGCAGTGCGTACACCGCGAAATGGAGTTTGGCTTATTTCCTCCACCGACGGGGATGACTTGCACGTGTCGGGCACCCCAACGCTCCGGCAACTGGGCTTGCCATTCCTGCTCAGCATGAGGCGCGGTGAGGGGGACCCACTTTTGGCGATACCCTGGAGCCTCGGTGTTCCGAAAGAGGGTACTCTCTCCGAACTCGCCGTCTGTCTTGGTCCAGCAACGAAGGTATCCTTCGCCGCATTCGGAACAGGTCAATACTTCGAGGAGGTCTTCGTCGTCTTCCGCGGGAAGACGCGAACTGACCCTTCCCCAGGGCCACGCCTCGGTGCTTTCGCCGTTCGGGCGAGCGTCCACCCACATTCCCGCTGGAGTGCGCAGAATTGCGTGCATTCGCATGGCGAGAAAGGGGTGCTCCGACGCATCCATGCGTGCCAAGCTGCAGAGCCGAAGAATCCGATCGGCGCAGATGCGTTCCTCTTCGCCGATTGATTGGGTGCCGAACAGCCATGCTGCAATTTCATCCAAGGATTTGAGCCGGCCTTGGCGCTCCTCGTCGAACAACCAGCGGCGGAAATGCACCAATCGAGGGGTCGAACGGACAGCGTGAGCCAGTATCTTGGCGGGTTGACCTTCACTGGCCAACTGGACGCACTGTTCTGGCGAGAGGAGGCCGCACGCCTGGAGGATCGTCCGGAGTTCATCCGCCATCGGAGGGTCGACCACCAAGCCTTGAGGCTCGCCGTCCGGCCCGAGATCCAGCGTTCGCAACGCTGCCGGAATCTCAAAGGCGGTGGGGTCCAGTGGGGGATTCGTTGCAGGGAGGGGCAGTTCGGGCAGGTAGGGCGTGCCGACGATCGCCGTGACCTGGTCGTCCGACTTGGCGAACATCGATCTGGCAAGCGTCTTTAGAGCGGGTCCATTTTCGGCGCCTAAGGTAGCGGACGTCGCAAACCCTTGAACTCTTGACAGCGAAGTCTTGAAACGATCGGCGGTCCGGCGCAACAACATGTGAATTTCCGCTGCCTGAGAGCCCGCATACACATGCGCTTCGTCCAGGACCATCACCTTGAGGCGTGGAGTGTTTTTAAAGAAGAGATACTCGTCATTGAAAATGGTCCGATCGATCGGACGGATCAGCATGTACTCCAACATGGAGAAGTTGGTGATCAGAATGTGCGGCGGTCCATTGGGGCGCCCCGCATCTTGACTGAGGCCACGCAGTGTCACTCGATCGATGATTTGGCTAGGTTCAGGCTGCCGGCCTTGTGCAATCAATGCACTTCTTGCGGCGGTGTAGTTTTCTTTTAATCGGCCGGTGTAGTAGGCGAAAGTGAGCCGCTGTTGCCCGCGGAGCAAACGAATGACGCGATCGACCTGGTTGTTTACCAGGGCGTTCAGGGGGTAGATGATGATGGCGCGGATGCCAGGTTCGGCCAAATTGTCCAGACCGTTTTCTTCGTCCCAGAACAACCGGTCCAGAAGCGGAATGAGAAATGCCTCTGTTTTCCCAGAGCCGGTGCCGGCGGACAGGATCACGGTATTTCCAGTGGCAGCAGCGCTGACGGCGGCCACCTGGTGTTCGTACAGAGCGCGAGTGAACCCCGCTGCTTGCATCAGTGCCACCGTTTTGGGGTGCAACGGCCTGCTCTCGGACGAACGTAGTGGCTCTCCCACTGCCTCCAGGTTGGCCGCATCGCGAGCGGGTTTGTAGGGCCAAGCGCCTTGGACGATCGGTGGCGCAAACAGTCGTTCGGGGTCGTCGCCGCTGCTGGTCCAGTTTTGCAACAAACGGTCCGCCAGCAGTCCCGGCGGAATACGGAAGGCGTCGAGCAAATAAGACGCGTGTTTTTTGCGAAGTTCGGTGCATGCCGCTAAGGCGTCGAATTGGTAGTTCATGCGCGATCCTGTACGGCGTGGCGGTTGATCCAAAAGGCGGAAAGTGTAGGAAATCGTTTCATCAGGTGGTTGATCTGTCGGTACTGTTGGGGAAGGAGCGTGAGAGCCCCTTTGCGCCAGTAGTGGAGCGTCTTCATGGCGCCTGCAACCTCCACCTCGATCCGAAACAGGTGTTGAGGTATGGGGGGGTCGTGACGCAAACCCAGCTCCTGGAAGGCAGCCTGTTGGTCCGCTTGGGTCGGCTGAACCGATCGCGGAGGGCCGGATTGCCATTCTGTGGTTTCCACCTCGGTCAATGCGCGGTACCATAGGCTTCGTCTGTTGCCTTGAAGTCCTACGACGTACAAAGCATCGATTTCAGTGCGGGGCAAATCAACCACGTGGTACTCAGGTGGCGGTTGTTCGTTGCGCATCTGCGCCATCATGGATTGGAATCCACCCTTCTGGCGGATGAACAAGATCCGACTTCGCTGCTCGGCGGTTGCGATTTGCTCTAGTTCCCGGTACCTCAACCACCACCACCGAGGACCGTTTTTGTCTCGGTTCAGCCAGGCTAGGCGTTGCTCGTCTTCAACTGCGCCTTCCAAATGCAGACGAAATCTGAGCGCGTTCAGTGCGCCTGCGGTTTCGGCGCTGTCACGCATTCGCCGAAAGGGGTTTGCGTCTTTTGGCCAGACGTCGCCATCTTCCACCATCCGGTCGAGGAGTCCGCGGAACAAGTCGATATCGTCCAAGATGTCGTCATGGGGTATTGGTGCATCACGGAGGGTGGGAACGGGTGTCAAACCCGTGAGCGGAACGTTCGGTCGCCGATTTTCGACAAGGCGCGCATAGTATGGCCCATTTTGAGGCAACCTGGCCTCGAACCACGCGTCGGCCAAGGGGCGGACATCGAGAAGTTGGGCGACCTCCCAAGGGCGCGACATGGAGATGACCTTCATTTGCACGATCCCGGGGGCGCCTCGTCGTCGAATTCGCAGTATGTCTCCGTCGAGCTCGTATTCTGGAGGAGTCCGTGTTTCATCGATGAACGGACCCAGCGTCTGCGACGCGTTGGGCCATGAGATCTCGATGGACAATTCCAGTTCCCGCGAATTCGTCGCAAAGAGGTTTGAAAAGGGTACAAAGATAGACCCGTTTCTTCGGATGGCGGCGCGGATCTCCCGTTCTCCACACTTTGCGCTGATCGCACTCGACGGCGGCCCGTACACGCGGATCCCGCCCGCGCCGCGTAGGAGTTTCATGTCCATTGGTGAGTCAGGGGTTGGGCCGGCCAGTTCGACTTCGTCTGAGTTGGTCTGAAGTCTTGCAATGGATGGACATGCAAACAAGCGCCATGTGCCAACTAAGTTTGGGTGGTGCTCGATCTCGACATCCACGGTTTGAAACCCAACCACATCGGTCGGCAGTTGGATTTCGTTATGTGCGGTCCTGTGCTCGTGGCGAAAGCGTACAGATCCTTGGCCGCTCGCCGTCAATGTGGTTCCACCGGCATGGGAGCGGTGCGAGAGAGCGACGAACTGCGGTGGCAATAGAACAAACCGCGCCGATCCGCGCTTTTGATCGCTCGTCAAGTCGATTCGGTATATCCCGGGGATAGAAGGTGGTTCGAGCACCAACCGACCGCCTCGCAGGTGGGTCTGGGGGATGTCGATTTTGAAATCGCCGGGACACACGAGAGTGCCCCAGACCTGGTCTGCTCCGAAGACCGATATGAAGGGTAACCGGTGGTAAACACGACAGCCTCCCAACGAGAGGCCTTGTATTCGATGAATGTGCTCATCCAACGCGATTCGGAGCTTCTGCTCTGGTGGGGCTAGGCAAAGACCGTCACCAATCTCCACCGACGCGCCCGGCATCGGCCCCATCCAAGCACCGAGCTTCCCCTGAAGGCGGGAAAAACCGGTGGGAGGTGCGATCTCAACCCCCGGTTCGGCGACGAGAACGACGGTCCGATGGGGGGCAGGTGCCTTCACCACGGTGAGTGTTGTTGCGTCAAAGAGCGCAAACCCCGTTCCTGGGAAGGGGTGTTCGGTATCGATTTCTACCCGCTCCACGCCCGCTCGAGCGATCGCCACGAGCGTCGCTGGAGTTCGATCCACCGGTAGCAAGGCGGCCGAGTCCAGATCGCGCACCAAAACGTCATCCTTCAGGACGTAGATGGCGTGGTGGGTTCCGCCGTGTACCCCCACCTTCACCCGATCTGCGCCGGGTGGGAATAAGGAAGCGGGAAGTTGTTCTGGGGCGCGGAGGGCGAGGCACATTCTTGCGAAGTCCCAGCACCAAGGAAGGTCGAACCCAGTGGGTTCGCCGCTCACCTCGCGGCCCGGACGGCAAAGGATGGCGTCGATCAGCTTCCGTTGGAGTTCGGTATTTTCAATGTCGAACGCGTCGTGAAGACCACGCCTCCTGATTTCGTGCAGCGTCTCCTCAGCTGTCGCGCGCGCCGCGCCTTCTTGAAGAGCCCACCGGCGCGTCAATGCGATGTGCTGCAGGTGTTTCGCCACGGCTTGTCGAGTCTCGGCTTCGGACAGCGAGCGATAACGTCCCTCGGTTGGTAAGAGGTCGGCGATGTCGCGATATTCTGACCGCTCCAGGAACGACCAGCCTCCTAATTCTGTGGCCTTTTCAGCGAGTTCGACGACCAGTGAGTCCGTCGCCCCCGAGTGCAGAAACATGGTTTCCTGAAATAGCCGGCCCTGGCCACCTTGAAGTAACGAGATGTTCCACCACCATTTGATGTTTCGGTCGATGGCGTCGCGGACAGTGGTTTGTGCAAGGCTGGTACGGATATCAAAGCTTCCCGGCAAGCCGCAGTCTCGACCGAGCCATCGGTGGATCTCGTCGTAGGTCCATGTTGAGTCGGCGCCGACCTCTTTGAAGGCGAGCACTCCGGCAAGGAAAAAGGCTGCCCCCCACGCGCCCTTGTCCTCGGTTCCGTTTGAAACTCCCCGTAGCACTTCGTGGCGAAGCAGGTTCTTCTGTTCCTCGTTGAGCGCTACACGGCCGAGCAGGTGGCCGCGCAAACACTGAGTGCGGACGTGCTGCAAGAGATCGAGGACGGAGTTTCCTGCAGGCGGGCTTTCGCTGGGGGTGGACGTTGCGACGCTGGAGCCCTCGTGAAGACTGAGCGTTGCGGCGCTCGAACTCGCACCGGACTCGTAGGGAGCGTGGTCAGGTTCAGGGGCGTTTTGGATGAGGTCGATGATGGCCTGCTCAAGGGTTCGCCGTCCGCGAATCTGATGGAGTTTTTCCAGGGTTGTTGCTGAAAGGAGCAAACTCAAAGGCGCTGATTCGCCTGCCAGCTTATGCCCGGGTTGTGTCATGGCTGAGTTCCTAAACTATGCGGTTAGTACGGCGTTTAAGCTGGTTCGGCCGGGCAGGGCGATTCGTTGACACGATCCCATACCCAAACGGTGCGGCACTCCCATCGATACGCCCAAGCGCCCCCGCCCCGGACAGTCCGGCTACATTTTCTTCGTCGGTGGGGCGCCGTTCACGAACACTGCCGCCGGGTGCCGAAGGCCTTGGGGCAACTGTCGGCCGCCTGAGGGTCAACGCTGTTACCATCAGCACCCCAACCACACCCTCCAAAACTCCCCTCCATCCCTCCACCTTCGCATAGGGTCCACCTGCAGCGCCCCCACCATCGCCCGCTGCCAGGCGATCCGAAGGTCCGACACCCAATGTCTCGGATCGGTGAGTTCCCCCGCTTGCTTCCTCCGTACTTGGACAGGATCCTTCCCGTCGAACGGGCGCCTTCCGCACACCAGCTCGTACAGGAGAACTCCCACCGAAAACACATCCTCCCGCGGATCCACCGCTTCAAATGCCAACCGTTCGGGCGCTAAGTATCCCGGAGTGCCGCGGGTCAGCCGCGCCCGCCCGTCGGCTCCGATCGGCTTGGCCGAACTGAAATTCGCGAGCTTGGCGACCGTGCCTTGGAACACCAGCAGGCTCTGCGGGCGCAGGTTTCGGTGCACCCAACCCTGCTCGTGCAAGTACGCCACGCCCGCCAACAGGCCACCGGCAAGCGCTGCAATGTCGCGGCTGGGATCTCCCAGAACGTCCGCGAGACTACACATTTCTCCACCCTCCAGGATGAGCCCGCTGCGCCCTTCGACATCCACAACATCCGTCACCGCCTCGATGTGGGGATGGCGAAATTGCGCTTGAACTTTCCCTTCTTGAACGAGCGCGGCCCGAGCGGCTTTGGACGCCGATGCGGCCAGTTTGAGTCGGTGCGCCGTACCCAACTGCACGTGGCGGCAAGGGACAACTGCCGCGTCCAAGTCACCCTCAACCGCATACCGATGATCATCGGTGTAGCAGTAAATTGGCATGGCACCCCCTGCTTCCCTTGTGAGACGCGCGCTTCTCAGCCCGCCGGACAGTCGGTGTTCATTTCCGGAAGGACTGTCCGCCCGCAGCCCCTGCTGGCGTCTCCTTACGGTACCCTCGATCTGGGAGTGATCATGCAAACCATCCATCGTGTGGGAACAGGATCGAGCTCAGTCCGACGAGCGTTCCTTGGAATTGGCCTCATCGTGGCGATGGTCGCAGCCACCTTGGACAACGCACGGGCCGAACCCGCCCCGCCCGAGTGTGCGGACTTCGCTGCGGTGGAGCGCCCCGCGATGCTCGGCAAACTGAGCGACGCCGAGGTCCAATGCTTGGAATGGAGGTACGGTCATTTTGACCTCCCCACACACCGCGACAAAGCATCCCGAATCTTGATGGCCAACGCCTACGGCAAGGGCGACATGCCCGAGTGGAAACGCCTCACGATGCGGCATATCGACGAAGTGGACGATTCGGATCCAAACCTAAGTTTCAAACTGGCGCAGGTGTTTGCGAGGGAGGAGGAGCATGCTCCCACCGAGGTGATTCGTTGGTCCACGCTTTCGTTGCTGCACCGCGGCGCTTGGGATCCGGACGACTACACGTCGCGCGTGCCACAATTGCATGCGATGCGGGTGAAGAGTGCAAAGCAGATTTGGGAACAAGCAACGGCGGCGCACAAGAAAACTCCCACCCCAACGACCGAAGCGGCCGAACAGAGTTCCGCCGCCAGCGTGAGGGAGTTCAGCCGTGAGTGGGTATTGCATTGCAAACGAGCCCATAGTGATGCAAAGGAACCGCTGGCGATCTGCCGTTCGGCCGGAGGAGGCGCAGATTATTGCAATGGTGTATAGGGGATCGATACCTTGTTCGTAGGGAAGCGTCGATGCTGAAGTTATTGCCGTGCGTTGACTCCGATGCCCACGCGGAGGCCCGCCGAAGCGAATTGCAGATCTCCCACCACCGCGCCGCAGCCCTCGGTCGGTCGGCAGTGGCGGCGGCAAACGATGGGTACTACCTGAACGCTTCCGGTCAAACGGTGGAGTTACACGAACTTTTGGAAGAGGCGCGCACCTCCGTGCGATCCTTGGGACCAGAGGATCCGCTGCCCGGCTTCGTTCGGCCGCGGCATGCCCAGACGTCCGTTCAAGTCTGCAACGAAACCACCCTCGGTGCGTCGCGGCGGTGGGTGAACGAAGGGCGTCGACCGCTCGCTTTGAACTTCGCCAATGGGCAGGAACCGGGCGGTGGATTGTTCCACGGGGCGTTGGCGCAGGAGGAGGCGCTGTGCCGTTCCAGTGCGCTGTATCTGACGTTGGCCGAGGATCCGATGTACGAAGCGCACCAAGACCGGCCAGAGTCCAGCGATTGGGCGATCCTCTCCCCCCAGGTTCCGGTATTTCGCGACGATAAAGGAAACCCGCTCGATCCGCCTTGGCAGTTGTGTTTTCTCACCTGTGCTGCGCCCTTTGTGCCCAATGTGGGCCAGCCGACCTCGGGGGATCTCCTGCAGAAGCGCATTCACCGCGTGTTGGCGATCGCGCAAGCCTTTGGCTACGACGATCTCGTGTTGGGCGCTTGGGGATGTGGCGCATTTGAAAACGATCCGCACCGAACGGCGGCCGACTTTCGCCAAGCCTTGGAAACGGACTTTCGAGGTGCGTTCGCTAACATCGTATTCGCCATTGCCGATTGGTCGCCGGAGCGTAGGTTTCTGGCTCCGTTTCGCGACGTGTTTTCGCACCCACAATAGGGTCAGTATTTGTCCTTCAGGTATTCCCCGAAGGACACTGCGAACGTCTCGGTGTCATCGGCGAGCGCCGTGAGGCAATAGTGATCGTACATGAAGTGCGCCATTTCATGTCCGAGCAGACCGATATCCAGATCGTAGACGTTGAAGTACATGATTCCAATGGTGTTGTGCGCGTTGGCTCCGGTCTCCAGGTCATACGCACCAAAAACGTCGTCTTTTTTCGAGATCTTCGACATCCATTTAGGCCATCGCTCCCTACGATTGATGCGCTGGAAGTCCGTCACATAGAAATGGACGATGCGAATTTGATCGCAGGCCTTCATGTCGAATTCGTTGAGCCCGGTGAACAGAAAGAACTCTTCCTTCACCTTGGCGAGCTCCTCCTCCAACCGCGCGGTGTCGTATTTGGGTTCTCCAGACTCAAACCGGATCTGGTAGATGTCTTGGTGGATCCGAAATCCCGTTTTTCCGGAATGGACGGTGGGCATTCCGCGCACGACGTCCTCAAAGGTGTCGCGGTCCCTGACGGGTGCCAGGCTCATCGCCTGCGCGACATTCCCGGCCGTCGTGCTCGCTTCACCCCCACGAGCGGGGGAGGGAAGCAGTACCAAAAGGGCGAACAAGGACGCAATTCTCATGGCGATCCTCCGGTGCGTCGGTTGGCTACAACAGAGACGCGGGTTGGCCACCGGGCCGGACAGACAGGAGGATCTTTTGCGGCCAAAGGGTGCGCCGCCCGATGGGGTTGCGATTACGTAGACGTGGACGTTGCATATGCAGCGATTCGGCAAAACGTATTGACCAGCATCACCTGATCCACGGATCGGCACAGCGTCTGCGCCAATGCGGGACTTCCGACCACCACCGCGAGCGATTGCGCGCGTGAGATGGCCACATTGACCCGGTGGCGATCGAGCACGAACTCGATCCCCCGCGGCGAGTTTTCGGCGTCGCTGGAACACATCGACACAATGACGATGGCTGCTTCCTGTCCTTGAAACTTGTCCACCGAGGCCACTTTCGCGTCGGGCCCGAGGGCCTCCCGTAAGCGCCTTACCTGGGCATTGTAGGGGGTGACGAACAGCAGGTCGTTCCAGGTGATCTCCCCGATGTTCGCCCCATTTTTGTCGGTCTTGGTGCGGCCGAGAAGTTCCTCTGCCACGGCGCGAACCTGGCGTGCCTCCTCCGGACTCGATTGCGTATTGCCTTCGTGCACAACGGGAATGAACACTACCCCACTTTCGATCTGGACTAAGGAGGCGCCTTTAGGCGGTACCCGCACGACCCGATTCCGGGTGTCGGGATGAGATTGCAGCCTTCCGTCGTAGAACGCGCTGGAAATGAACTCGCAGATCTCCGGGTGAAGTCGCCAAGTCGTCCCGAGAAATACGCCGCGATCTGGCGGAACGGTGACGTGGTCCTGCAGCAGATAGTCAAGTGCGGACAGCCCGCTTTCGCCGGGATGGGTGCCCTGGGTGGGCTGGCCGAGCTGCGCCTGATCGCCCACCAGAAGCAGGTTTTTGGCGCATCGGGCCATGGCGATCAAATTGGCCACCGACACCTGGCCGGCCTCGTCGACCACCAACGTATCGAACTGGTCGACCACATCGTCTCGGCAAAAGAACCACGCCACGCCGCCAAACAGCTTGTAGGAACTGAGTGAATTTGCGCTTTTGTTGGGGTCTTGGACGCGGATCCCGTGGCACTGCGCCATCAACGGGTCGTTAGGATCGCCGCCCACTTTGATGCCCGACAGGGAGCCACCCGCCTGCGCCACGCATTCCCTCATCAAGTTGAGCACCGCTTTGTGGCTGTTTGCGGCGATGCCAACGCGTTTTCCCTGTCGGACCAGGGCCAGGATCACCTTGGCGCTTGCATAGGTCTTTCCGCAACCTGGGGGGCCTTGAATGGACAAGCAACCTCCGTCCATCGCTGAGGCGAGCCGGATCGCCGCGTCGAGGGGCTCCTCGCCCTCTTGAACGAGATTTGCGCTCGAAAATCCAGGGATCGTGGGGGGCCTGCGGCGCAAGAAATCGTCGATCGCCGGAGGGAGAAAACGTTGGGTGTGCCACACCTGAGCCACGTCCATGATGGCTTTGGTGAGCGTCGCGGTGGGGACGAGCGAAAATGGAAGGAGGGAGAGGCGCCCGGGGAGATCGCCTCCCGCTTTTTCCAAAGCTTCGATACTGATCTTCAGGCAAATTCGCCCTTCATCCAATTGCAGGTACAAGACCTCGACACCCACGTTGACGTCGTGCGAAAGGACGCATCGATCCCCCACCGCCAACTTCGTTTCCTGCTCCGGGTCGAAGGTGTACCAAAACCCCTTCGATCGCTTGACCGCGACCACCGGCTCCCGGGTGTCACGTCGTAGGCCGGCAAGGCAGGCCGCCTCGTCATAGAGCTCGCCTTCGGACATCAGTTGGTACGCAAAGTACGCCCACCAAAAGGGTTTTTCTTCGCGGCGATGAAATAGCGTGAGGTGGGCCAGCAATTCCTGAAGGCGCCAAACATCGGCGTCTGGGCCACTGAGTGCGCCGTCGGGGATTGCCGCCAACATCTTCGCCGACAGCGCTTCCGATTCCGAACGCGGCGGGTTCGCGGGGACATCGGGACGTGAGGTAGGAACCACCCAGGCAATGTGATTGGCTTGCTGCTGATCGCGAAGCCATTGGCACAATTCGAGGGTGGAACGGCAGTCTTCCTCGTTGTAGGCGCGGATGTCTCGAAGAAGAGGCGAGCGCTGCCAGTCGTTCGGCTCGCCGCTGTCGATCCACTTTTGGTAGGTGACGATCGAGTCGGCCGCCGCTTTGACGTTTCCGGCGCGTTTTCGCCCATAGAGCGGCTCGAGACTCTTGATCGAGTAGGAAGGAGTGCCCACCAGGACGCCGCCCCGCACGACCTTGTACAGATCGACGAACACATCGTTGCGAAGGAGGGTATCCAGTTCGTCTTCGCGGGTGCCGTACTGACCCATGAGGCGCTTTAGGGCGGTGACTTCGTAGGGTGCGTAGTGGTAGATGTGCAGCGTGGGATCGCGTTGCCAGCGCTCAAACACCCAATCAATGAAGCCTTCGAACGCTTGTTTCTCGGTGGATGCATCGTGTGCCCACCAATCGATAAAGGTTGGCGTTGTGTGATCAACGTAAACCGCACCAAAGAGGTATTCGAGGCCGCCAACGGCGAGCGGAAAGCCCTCCATGTCGAAATAGACATCCGATTCGGACGCCGGCGGGAGTTGTCCCAGGCCCCGACGGGGAAACTCCGCAGGAGGCGCAATGACACGGTATTCCGGCACATCGAGGGGGCGCGATGCGTGCTGAAGCTGGGCTTGCGTGTGGAGGCGGTTCCAAACTCCGTTCGATATCCCCTTGGGAGCACCCGAATCGGAGGTGGCCAGTTCGGTGAGGGTGCGGATCCCAGCGGCCTCGATCCGGCGGATTTGAGTGCGCGTGATGTTGGCGACCTGGTACAGATGGTCGGTTCGCTCGAAGAAGGCTTCCGCTTCGGAGGTCCATCGCCGCCACTGCCCGCTGGGTTCAGGCTCCGGACGTCGGGAGGGATCGAAGTTGGCCATCTCGTCCAGAAACGCCTGTTTCACGGTCAGGTAGTAGAAATAAACGTCATTGGTAGGGTAGGATTTGCGTTCGCCGGTGCCGAGAACCACGTGAATGTGCTCTGGGAGTCGGCCTTGCACCTCCTCCAACATTTCTGCATAGGCGCAGAGTTGAAGGAGGAAGTAGGGTTTGGTACTTCGGGCGAGTTTGGTGTCGCAGATTTCATAGTGGAAATCGCCGAGGGCGGAATCACCTTCGGTTCGCTCTAAAAAGTCGGCGAAGCCCGCAAAAGGCTTGCGAACGAGGCGCCCCTGGTAGACCACCTGACGCCCCTCGCGCATCGCGGCCAGGGTGATCGCCGCTGGGTCGCGGGTGGCGTCCACCGTGAAGACGTCCTTTCGATCGGCGATGAGCCGCTCAACCCAAGCCTTTTCGTGGGCGATACCCTGGCGCTGCACCAAATCATCGGACTCGGAGTCTTCGTCGGGGTGCAGCTGACCTGGGAATTCGAGGTGGTAGCGGTCCATCCAGCTGGCGAACCGGGATTCCGTGAAGGTAATCAGGTCGGACGGGGAAAAAACGAGCTGGCCGTTTTCTTTTTTCACGTAGCCATCCGAAGTGCGAGGTGGGGCACCAGTGAGCCGTACCAGATCCGTGTGACATCGGGTCGTGCTCACACACCTCGACGCGTGAACAGGGGACGTGCGGACAGTGCGGGTGCAGAGGATGCGTCAGGTGACCAGCGCGTCCCAGAAGTCCACCTCGTGCACGATGAGCAGCTTGGAGCCGTCGTGTCGCCGCAGGTGCATCGCTTTTTCGATCTTGCGTCCGTAGCAGGCGAAGGCCCAGCAGGCGTTGCCCTCCGCCCCCAGCACAAGGTATCCGAGGTCCCGTGTGATCCGGTTCACCGGAAGACCGCCATGTTCCGCGACGATTTGGGAAAGCTCCCCGCGTCCAGACTTCTCGGAACGCCCCGTGAAGCACACTTTCTTGCCCTTTAGGTTGATCACCGGATCGACCGCGCAGATTCCCCTCACGGTGAGGAGCGAAAGATCAATGGACTCTATCGAGAGAACTCGGTGCTCATCCGTGGGTACCAAATCGGCCAGGAAGATCTTGACCAGCTCGCGGGCATCATCGGTGATCGCGCGATCCTTGCGAACGTGCGTGAGGACCGCGCTGATTTCATCGTAAGGCCAGGTGGTCCGCAAATGATCGCGCTCGTCGAGCCAGTCCGCGAGTGCGGCCAGTTCGTCGTCATTGACGTGGCCGTCGGCGAGAATCCCGGCGACCATACCGTGTAGGCGCTGAATGTCGGCGGTGATGGCATCGAAGAAGACGTTTGGGGTCGTCCATTTTTCCAGCGCCCAGAGGAGGTCTGCGAGCTCCTCGGCGTCAACCGCGCCATCGGCGATCACGCGCTCCACTTGATCGGCGATGTCGACAAACGGGGCTCGGTTTCGCAGATTTCCGAGGGCCTCAACCCATACGCCGAGCGACCGAACCTCGCCCGGGGACACCCTGCCATCGGCGGCTATGCCGCGAAGGACGCCTTCGAGCTCGTGGACACTCCTGTCCATTTGCTGCTTTCGGGTGTACCGGAGGTAGTGTTCCTCGGGTCTTGGTTCAGCGTTCATTGGGGCTCCGCAGAGGAAAATTTACTTTGATGGAGCATAAGCTCATGAGGATTTTGGCGCATGATTCAACATGTTCGAGGGGTGTGACATTCCCCTTCAGGGCGACCTTTCCGGTCATTCCGCGCCCGACGTTGCGGTCGTTACGTCGAATTTCGGATCGAGCTAGCGCTCGATCAAGTCAATCAGCGCCGCAACATCCGTCACGTAGCCGGCCAACTCCGCCTCAGACGGTGCAAACTCCAAACCGCGATGATGAATGGCTCGGCTCAGGGCGGACCAGATCCAGCCGATTCGGGTTGCCAACGGCGGGTCGGAAAGGAAATAGGGGAGACATATCAACTGCGAACGCCAGGAGGAGTTCGCCAGGCCGGTTTGGCCCTTGCGCCGCCAGTAGTTGGTTATGGCGCCTTCCAGCGCCTGTCGGAGCAACAACGTTGCGGCGCGGGCCCAAGGCAACCCACGGACACCACCGTTTCCGTTGATTAGGCGCTGGGCTTGCTCCAGCAGCATACGCGGCGTCACGTTCGGAACTCCTTCCGGAAGAGTATCAGCAGCTTGTGCGTCTGTTCGATCACGTGATGTGGATTGACTTGGATTTCTTCGTGGGATCCGCGGTTGACCAACTTGAAGGTATCGGCGGCTTCCGATCCCAGTCGCTTGTTCAAGGTGGGGTACACGTCCCCGCCTTTTCGGGCGTCTCCGCTGAACACCAAAGCGGCCAGTTCTACGAGCGACTTTGCACCGCGGAGTGCCTCCTCCACGTCTTCGTGCCTGCTCCCTTCGCTTAGACGACTTGAGCGATACGCCATCGTCAATTGGGCCTCCAGGGCGGAACGACAGAGCCCAGGTACCACACGCGAGACGACAGGTTTGCCTACCTCTTCGCTTGCATTGGCCAGCGCACGGGCGTCCTCAATGTAGCCGGTGACCGGCTCAAATTGCGGCCGAACGTCTACCAGCGATTTTCCTTTGCGATTGGCTTCTAAGATGGTGGCGGGGATTTTTAGGCCACGAACCGCCTCGATCAACCGGGTGTCGTGGGTGAACACGATCACTTGGTGCGTTTTTGCGGTGGCCTGTAGAACTTGAGCCAGGCCGTCGACTTTGTAGGGATCCATGGCCTGCACAGGGTCGTCGATCACCATAAATCGGAAGGGGCTATCGGTGTGCGTCATCCGAGGAATAAAGAGACTTAACGCCAATGCGTTGATTTCTCCCTGGCTCATCACCGCCAACGCTCCGCCGCCTTCTGTGCCGTCGACGTTCACCGCTAAATCCACCCTGCGACGGTTGCCGGAGCCTTCCAGGGTCACGCTTGCCAGGTTGACATTACTTTCTCGGCGCAGCATCGCCCAGATGGATTGAGACCGTGCGGCGATCGGTTGAAATCGCTCGTGTCGAATGCCCTCCTCGGCCCCCTTCAGCCACGTTTCCGCTTCCCTAAGTCGTTTCAAACACTCGGAACGTTGGCGAGCTTCCTTCGCTTTTGCACACCACGGGGCCAACAATTCTGCCACTGGGCGCCATCGATTCTCGCTCTCATCGATCATTCCTTCAAGGTTTGTTTTGAAGGTCGCGAACGCCGCTAGCAGCTCCCCTGACCGCTCAGAATACTGGAGGATGGTTGTGGGTTCTTTGGCCTCACATCCCGCGGCGAGCTCAGACCAAAGCCGGTGGAGTTCAGCTGCTCCGGGTACCACGGATGTCCGCAGCAGTTCTGAGGGCCGCCCCAGGGTATTTCGGACGTCTCGTATCGCAGTTTGAAGAGCCTGCTCTGCCTGCTTTGCGACAGCGGTCGCCGTGTGAAGATCGGCGACCCTTTGTCCAGCGGTGGCGGCCCAGGCCTGGTCCAACTGGCCGGTCGCACAAACAGGGCAGCTCGAGTCTCCATGTTCTTTGTGCCATCCCAGTGCTTTTTCCAGGAGTTCGGCTGTGGATTTCTGGAGCGTTTCTTGCCGACCTACTTGATCGATCGTTGTCTGGAGTGCGGAACGCAGCGCGGCTGTCCGATTTTCGAACTCTTTTTCGGCGGGCAATTGGAGTTGTTGTAGGCGTCCGAGGTTGATGTTGTCGTTGTTTCGAATGTCGCCGTGGAGGACCGTGAGCACCTCGTCGAGATCCCACTTTTTTTGAAGTGCCGCGAAACACCGAACGGCTCGGGGATCTTCCATGGGCGCCAATTTGGCGAGGATGGGCTCGAGGGATGTCTTTGCGTCCTTGAGTAGCTTTTCGCGTGACAAACGCGCCTTAGCCAAGGCATCCAACGCTCCTGACACCTCCTCCAAGCCGAGGACCGACCGTAGGGAGTCGTAGAATTTTGTTGGTCCTCCCAGTATAAGTTGTCCGAGATCGGAGTATGCTAACATCGGTCGGTACGCGGCCAGGGCGTCCTTCCAGCCGAGCTGCTCGAGTCCGCCCAGGCTTCGCCCGCCACGGGACACCTGCGTTGTACCTCCGGCGACGTCCACATCGCCGGTTGGCCACTTACGGACGATTTGGACGGTATCGCTTCCCTCCACGGCAAATGCAGCCTTGATCACACAGGAGCTCGAATCATGGATGTTGCGCCAACTCTGCCGCCAATCGACCGTGCGCCCGCTCAAACGACCTGCGTCGCCTGTCAGAACCACTTCCAGGGCGTCCGCCAAACTTGATTTTCCCGACCCATTGCGACCCGTAATGATGGTTAGTCCCGGTCCAGGGGGCAGGCTGATGGATACTTCCTTTCCGATGCCCCGAAACCCAGAAACAGAGAGTCCTGTGAGCCAAGTTCGAACGGGATGTGGCCGTTGCTGTGCGGGGGTCGTTGTTGGGCTGTGACCCGATGACGTGCTGTCCAGCGTGAGAGCGAGCTGGTTTTCTCCCTCAAACGCCGCTTCGACAAGCTCTGCTACGGGGCCGTCGACGCTTTGTGAGACCATCAATTCATAGATCGCCCAGAATAAGGCGGATTTTTCGGTATCGGTGGTCATGGGGGCTCCCAGGGCCTTGGCGAGTGCCGTCGGTGATTTAGTTGGGGGAGAGCGAGGTTTCCAATCGCTCGACGGGACCTTTCAGCGCATCGTGCAACCGCAAGATCGCGTCCACCGTTGGAGGGATCGCTTTCGACCAAGTGCCCCGGTCGCTCCAACCGCCATACTCGAAGGAAACGGCAATTCGGGCGGTGTTTTTCTCGTTGAGGCGATGCCACTCCATAGGGCCGCCAAATACCGCTTCGATCGCAAGCCGTTCATGAAAAAGCTGGTCGAAAAAGGACTTGTTTCGGTCGCGGCTTCCGGTATTGATGTACAGTTCTGCGCGCGTCGAGTCCTGCAGCACGACGAGGTTGAAGGAGACGCCGGTTCGACCGCCGCCAAACCCGATCCAGGTGTCCTTGCCTGGGCTCACTCGGGCGAGGAGCGAGGTGCGTGTTGCCGCATGCGTCAGCAGGTCCGTCCAAAAGGCGAAACACTCGACGTGTCGTGGGCCGTCGGGTTCGCGATCCGCGTCATCGTCGAGATCGGGTGCTGCGAAATTCAGCGGTTCGTGTTCCGGCGGTGCCATTTCGCCGAGCGAGAGGCGAGCGGGGTTCCACACCCATTCGGCCAGGCGAACGTACAAAACCTGCCGTTCCCGTTGCTCTTCTGTGCCGAAGTGCGCGTAGGGTTTGAACGACAGACCGCTGCGTTCGCGGAGGCGTGCAAACGACGGGTCGTTTACATAGGCAATCGGGTGCAAGCTTCTGGCGAGAAGGTTCTCGCCTTTTGCTAAGTAAGCCGGCAGTTTTTCTTCGTAGGGGGCGTCTCCCAGACTCTGATTGACCCCGCGCTGGAGGAGCAGCAAGCCACCGATTCGATTCCGTTCTTCATCGAACTCGGAAGGATGGTGAAATAGGTTTGCATATCTGTCGTAGTGATTGGGCCAGATGTGCTCGATCTCAAACGGCCTTGATTGCCCCTCGCTCACCAAATCCTCAAAATGAGAGGGGATGCCGCATTCCGTGTCGACCCAATGGGTGAGGCGCGCGAGAATGTGGCGAACTTGTCGGTAGTTCTGGTTGTGCAACCGAAGGAGGGGACTCCGTGCAAAACGTTCCGGCTGGGCGTCGAGTTGTGAACGAAGGAAGCTGGAAAGGTCCTCGACGGACTTCCCTCGAAGGTCGCGGGCAAGGTTGAACAGCGTGTAGCGAATGGAGGAGTATGCAATCGTTCGGAAAGTCCACACACGGCGGGCGATCCAGATGTCGATAAAATCAGCAACTAATTTGATTTTACGGCGTATCGTCTCGGGTTTGTCGCTCGTGGCCAAAGGTGCGAGCAGTAGCTGGGTTTGTAGCGTAAAACCTCGCTCTTCGTTGTAGCGAATCGATTCCAGACCCGGGGTGAGGGTCGTGGCTGCCCGTCGAATCAATAGGGTCTGGCGGACAAAGAAGTCGAGGTCACGTGTGACGAATCGTACGTAGTCGTCGGAAGTATTGAGCGAGAGGCGTTCCTTCTGGTCGCGAACCCAGCGGTGGAACTCGGTGCCGATTCGCTCATAGTCCTTATTTTCGGCGCCTTTTTTGCCTGGTCGGATCGACTCTGCGTACTGACCACGGAACCAATTCTTGAAGAAGTCGACGTCTTCCTCGACGCCCAGGGCCTTTAGGTCCTGGATGTGTTGCTTCCAGATGTCATTTACCCGACGCTGATCGTCTTCGTGCCGGATGTTGGCGAGAATGTAGCCTTTCAGCATCTCGGGCAAAGAGAGCGACAATCCGCGGTCGTTCATGGTTTCGAAGATCGTGTAGGCGTCCTCGTCGCTGTATGCCTCGATTTCGACAAAATGGACATTTTCGAGGAGCCAATCTACAAAATACGGGAGCGCCCGGGTGTGGAGGTCTTCGGGAAAGTGATCCGCGATATTGTCGTATCGGAGCGTGATGTTCTGAACGGAGGAGGGGTGCCCCTCGGTGTCGAACCGCTCGCCCAGGAACAGTGCATCCATGACCGGAGTGCGCTCTGGAACGTCCAAATTGAAACTGCGGCGGCCGAATTTCTCGCTGAAAATGAGGTTCTTTACGGGAACATGATCGCTACGTTCGTTTTGGAGATGGTGAAGGTAGATCAGGAGGAGCGTCAGCGTGGTTAGGCGCTGTTGGCCGTCGACGACGAATCGTTGGCTTCGTTTGTGGCTCACCACCACGGAACCCAGAAAGTAGTGACCGTAGTTTTCGACGTCGGGGCGAGAGTGCCCTTCGTCGTAGAAGTCGAGAAACTTGCCGGTGAGGTCGTCGATCAATTCGCGCACTTGCCGTTCCTGCCAGGCATATTCGCGTTGATAGAAATCGATGGTGTATTTGGCCCCGTCCAACAGCTCGCGGACGGTTCGGGCACGACCTTCGATGCTTTTCATAGAATTCTCCGACAGAACGATGGCACCATTTCCTCCTTACATGCGGGGTGTGACACTATGGCAAGGCGGCACGGCGGGGGGCTGAGTTTCGAGGTTGGGAGGAGGTTCCTATCGACGATGACATGAAGCAGCGTGGTGCATCGAGCGGCCGCGTGCTTGACCCTCGCGGCTACTTCAACATCCTGCTGCACCACTCCGCCACCATCGCCCGAAAGTCCGCAGGCCCGCGTACCTCCCAATCCCCCTCCAACGCCATCAACCGCCGCAACAGCACCGGCCAAGTCACCTCCCGCAGCCGGTATTCTTTTGGGTGCTCAGTGGGCTCGGACCAAATCGGCGTTGGAAGCGGTCCGTCGACCCACACAACGGCTTCGACCAACTGCATCGGCGCGTCAAACAGCACGTCCCTCCGGTATCCTTGGCTGGCAGCCGGCTCGAACGTCTGATCAGTCACCGTGGCGCTGGCGATCCGGTCGACCCGGAAATGACGGTGTTCGCCGTTGGGAAGAAACGCCCCCAGGTACCAACGGCCTTGATGCGAAACCACGGCGTTGGGATGGACTTCTCGCTTGGAGCGCTTGTCTTGGCTGGCGCTGTAATAGTCAAGTAACGTTACTTTACAATCCTGAACGGCCAAGGTGATCGCATCGAGGATTTCGGCGTTCACCGGGCGATCGTGTGCCCAAGCCAGGGTGCCTGTTCGTGCAGGGAGATCCGGCGACTGGCCTTGAAGAATGCACTTTTCGGCCGTATCGCATGCATCGGCCAAAGCTCCCTTCGATCCTTGGCGCAACGAGCGGAGGGCGCCGATGGCGACGGCGGCTTCTGTTGGCGAGAATGCCGTACGATCGGGAATGGCAGGATGTACATCAAAAATGAGCCAGTCGCCGTCGAGGTCGACCTCCAACAGGTCTTCGGGCAGGAACGGCGGCGCGCCGGATACTACGAGTTCGGCGACCAAAGCGCCCAATTGGTCCTTGGGGATCCCCAAGATGTCGACGGCCTCATCCACCTTAAGTTCGCCCTGGTTTTTACGGGCCTGTGCCAACAATGCGAGCGTTCGACCGAGGTTCACGTTCCCACTCCATGGCGGGCGGCGATCCGTTCGAACTTGCCCTTCCAAACGTTCGCCAAGGATTCCGGCCCGACGACCCGAACGCGCGGCATCCATTCGAGAATCAGCTGATCCACGCCGTGGGCGTGGGTTACCATCCTTCGGACGCGCGTTCCCTCGATGGTGGTGGCTCCACCGAGGTGTCGGGCCACCAATTCGACCCATTCGGGTTCACATTCGAGAATCAACTCTTCGGGAGGATGAAGCTTCCAATCCCACGGAAGGACAAAGCCAGAATGTCGGATATCGAAGCCTTCTGGGCGCTCAAAGTGGTTCATCCCGTCCGGCAGGCCGATAACTTTGAGCCCGTGGATCAGACCGATTTTGAAGGTGCGACGTTCGTTCTTTTCGTTGCATCGGCCGACGACGTACCAATGACCGCGGCGGGAAAACAAACCCCAGGGTTCTAGCGTGCGAGAACGCGCATCTCCGCCTTTGACCGGCCGATACGAGAACGACACCCGCAACCTGCGCCAGATCGCCAAGGTCAGCTTTTCGACCAGTTCGACGACGGTTGGCGGATCACGCGTGATGTGATGAGTGACGATCGGACTCCGCTCTGAGCGGAGATCCATGAGAATTCGCTTGGCTTCCGGCGCCAACGCAAACCGGTCATCAACCGAGGCCAAACCGAGGGCTTCGCGGAGTACGATCGCTGAAGCGGTATCGAGTTGGAGCGGCCGTGCACGGAGCGCCGACGCGTCCAAAGAGTAACCTTTCCCATCGTAATGGAGGATGACGCCGGCTTCGCGGAGGATCCGTTTGTCGCGTTCGAACGTGCGCCGCGCGGACTCTTCTGCGCCTAAGTAGGCCTCGATGGGGGCGAGTTCTGTGCGAATCGCGGAGAATGGCACCGGTGCTCGGCGGGAGCGGAGCAGGGCGAGGAGCGCGATGTGGCGTTGGAGCGGGTACGACTTGGCCATGAGGGCCGATGGTAGCAGAGGTTGGGGTAATGTCACACCCCTTGGTTGAACAAGCGAACTTCGCGCTCAGTCTTACCGATTCCAGAGGTTCATCATCTCCAATCCGCGTCGTAGGTCCGCCAACGCCTCGCAATTGCTCGGCGAGGAGGAGTCGAGCCCGAAGTTGGTCGGGAGTCAGCACTGCGTAGGAGGCCTCGACACCGGACATTCGTTGGGAGAACTCCTCCCTTACGGCACGAGCCCAGTCGAGCTCAAAGGCCGCGATGGCGGATTCGGTCACGCGCAGGGCAAGTTCCTGTTCATCGAACTCCTCAGGAGTTACCTTCAGACGCGGGGGATCGGACTGCCACAGGTGTATGAACGCTTCGAGTTCGGTGACGTGCCCGCGTCCCTTAAACCACGTCCAAAGCGTATTCCAAGATTCCGTCGGGGTAGGTTCGGTCGCCATCGGATGCCTCCGCAGCTTCGTTACCCGGGGGTGTGACATGAACGCCTACGTCTCCACCCGCGCCAGCCGTTCTCGGACTTCCACCAGATCTTCCTCGACGTCTTGAACCCGTTCGGCGGTTCGGTGTTCTGCCCGCCATCCGGGGGCTGACGCGGATCTAACGCGAATCCACACCCTGCTGCCGATCGCAAAAACCAACCTGCATACCGTTGAATCGCTACGCTCGGTAGGACGTCAACGCCCAAAAGGGCTCAACCTCGCCGCTTGTTCTGCCACCACTCAACCTTCGCTTCCCAGCCAAAACCCAACAGCTCCTCGTACAGCTCCTGAATATCCGCTTGGCCCGCATGAAGTTCGCAGTATTTCGCGCCGTCCAAAGCGACCTTCCGACACCGACGCGGCGGCCCCATTCGTCCTCTGCCGCCGGCCTCGTTCCGCTCCAGAAACACAATGGCTGCGCATTGCTGAAACTTCATTCTTGGTACCTATCGCCGTAAAACTTGCCTGTTGTGCGCAAGTTCGTTGCCACCGCACGGTCAACATTACCGACTAACTGAACGCGCGCCTACTGACTCACAGTCTGCGCGCCGGTGGACCGAGCGTTTAGTAACAATAAAGAATCCACCTCCCGCACGAAATAAAGAACCCACTCGTTCAGGTGGACCCGGATCCGGCCTTCGTCATCGCCACCACGACTCCACCATCCGCCCGCCCAATGCCCTGTCCCGCCATCACCGTCTTCAAATGCCCACTTGTCACATGCGCGTACACCCGATCCAACATCTCCCCATCGGTCCAACCCCCCATCTCCTGCAGCGCCTTCCGGTCCACCCCGGCCATCGCCAGCCGGCTCGCCCACGCATGCCGAAGCAGGTGAGGGTGCACATGCGGCAGGCCGGCCCTCTTGGCCGCTTGGGTCACCCCCTTGGAGATCCAGCGCCGTGGCCCTTCACCGTCGTTGGCGCGCCCAGCTGGGAACACCCACCCGCCCTTCGGTTGGCCTAGCTCCATCCAAAGGTCCCTTAGCGCCTCTTTTACCACCGGAGTCATCGGAATCGAACGTTCCGCGCCCTTACGTCGCCGCCCGCCCTTCACGAACCAGCTGATCGCCGGCTTATGCGTGACCCGGACCATTCCCTCCTCAAAATCGACGTCGCTCCATTCTCGAGTGAGGGCTTCGCCACATCGAAGGCCAAGATTCGCCATCAACAAAATGGCTAAGAAGGTGTACCGGTCCCGAGAACGATTGCCGTCTTCTGGCCGGGAAGCGGCGATCAAAGCCTCCACTTCTTCGGGCGGCAAGTACCGTACGTGTTTTGGGGCCGCCGCAACACGTTTGATCACCGGCAACGGACCTGCGAAGAAGTCATATTCAACGGCCCATTTCAGTGCCGAACGCAACACTCGCAGCTCAATGTTCACCGTCGTTGGCGACGCAGGCCGTCCTGTTCGCTCCGCAGCCGTCGTCAATCGATGGTGCCGATAACGGTCGACGACTTTTGAATTGATCGCATCGAGCCGGTGATGTCCGATCAGCTCCGCCAGCCATGAGGCCGCCAACTCTTCCTGCGCAATCGTCTTCGGTGCGTGGTCGATTTTGAACATCGGCAGATAGTGAGCCTCCAACAGCTCGCGCAACGGCAAAGCCTCTGTCGGAGGCGATCCTTCTGCCTTACCGGCGCCGCGGAAGTGCGACGCGTCCGGGTACTGCAAGAGAACTTGTGCTTCCTTCTTCTGTTTCGCTTTCTGGGCCTCCTTCTCCGGCACGAATCCCAGCGCCGCTGACTTCCGCTTTTGCGTTACCGGATCGACCCACCGCAGCGACAGGTAATCCTCCTGGCGACCCGTTTTGGGGTTTAACCGTCGAATTCGTTGGATGTCCGCCACCGGTCCCTCCCGATTTTACGTATTTCACGGCTTCAGGCCATAGAAGTCGCATGGCGCCGCGTGTACGGACGCACACCGATGCCGGGAACATTCCCCGGTTGATGTAGTTGCGAACCGTGCGATCCGAGAATTTCAATGCAACGGCGAACTCCGCGACCGAAATCCACCCTGGCGTTGGCGTCCCCGCTTGAACAGGCGGGGTGGCCGCTGGCGCTGGCAGGACCGTGGGCGGCGTGCCCGAGTTGATCAGCTGAAGCAGATTGGGCCACGAGCGGGCCGAAAGGCGATGCTCCGCGGTGTAGTTCCCCGATGGCATTGGATGCGGCCCCGCCCACTCCTCGTGCAGCAGGAGGGTGGTGCCGAGCACCGCCCAACCCTCGCCGAACGCGATCACCGGCCCCAATTCAGCGAGACGGAGCATGATGCGCCTCAGCCGAGTTGGTAGCAAATGGTAACAGCGTGGTAACAATCGCTCGATTCATGGGGTCATCATACCACCATAAACCGCGCTGTAAAGTAAAATACCCCCGACGCGAATCGAACGCGTGACCTACTGATTAGGAATCAGTTGCTCTATCCACTGAGCTACGGGGGCGTGCCCTCGAACTATGGCGAAACGCCGACCCCGTCAAGAGCAACCCTCCCATCCTCCGCATCGAAACGCAAGCCTCGACCGAGTCAACCCCGCGATACACCCCCGACGCATGGACGTCCGATTACACACGATGACCCGGCGCTCGCTGCCCGCTGAAGTTCGCTACTCTATGAAAGAGGTCACTACCGACCTCGCACAACCTCGGCACCAAGGGGTTTTTCTCCCCCCAACGCGACCCCAAGGTGCTCCAACTTCCGCGAGGTGATCCATGGATCCTGCCCACCTTTTCCCCCGGCGGAGGTGAACCAAGAAGCAAACCCCACATTGCCAAGGCTCTGTAGCGCGGGAATCGCCCGCGCTTTTCCTTTTTTGCCGTACGACAAGGACTGAACCTGCTTTTCACAAATCGGAAACGGGGTTGAATGCCGGGGGCTTTCGTTCGTCGAAGCGGCCGGCGTATACTGGGCATGAGGTGCGGATGCGGTTCGCGGTTGGGTTGGTTCCACTCCTGGTGGGATGTGTAAACTTCGAAGACCCCTTTGACGTGACACTGTCCGCCGACGGAGTGACGTTGGTCGACGCGGAAATCGAACGCGGTGACTTTGTGTACCAGGGCATCGAAACGGACGAATTTTCCGTCGAGGGGATCTCCCGCGGCGGTGGCTCCAGCGCCAACGGGGCGAAGAAGCGCGAGGCCGGAAACGCCTACAGCGCCGAAGTCGACGGCGATACCCTCCAAATTCGAGCTCGCTCCGAATACAACAATGCGAGCGTGGACTTCGATGTTCTGGGCCCTGAGGTCATGGACGTCGTGGTGGAAGCGTCCGCTGGAACGGTCTTGTTGGAGACGGTCGACGGATACCACGTGGTGGGTGCCGACTCGTTCGTGGGCGAAGGCTTAATCGGAAGCCTGGATTTGCTTGCGGCGACTTCCGCTGACGTGGAAATCTACCCCTATGTCGACGGCGTCATCGAAATCGAAGTGACCAGTGGGCCTGCAACCCTGGCTTTGCCGGTAGGGGGAGGGTACGACATCGAGGTGTGGGGCAATCCCGAGTACCCGATCAGCATTGCAGAACTCGGGTTCTATGACACCTATTTCGGTGAAGGGTATTTCAGCGGGCAGTCCGGCGACGGAGGTGTTCGCGTTGTGGTGCGCGTCGAAAACGGTGAGTTTACCTTGCTAGAAGCGTTTTAATGACCAGTACCGCGAGATACCGTTTCGAGTTTCGAATGCTGGAGTGGTGCGAACGAACGTCTCGGTCGTTGTGCGGCGAACGACGAGCCATGTTCGTGGGCGTTCGGCCGGACGGCGCAGTACGCCGGATCTATTTCGCCCCCGCCGAACAGTCGTGTGAGGGCACGCGAAAAACGGCGTTAACCGATACCAATGAGCACTGGCTGCTCTACAATCCCTACGGCGAACCCGGCTCCGGATATGTCGAGTGGTTTGCGCTGGACCGAAAAGTGGCGGAACGCTGGCTCGAACACGTGCTTCAAGTCGAAGATTTCATCGATGTGCGCTCGCCTACCGCCCGCAACGAATGGCCCGCGTCGTGGCGGGTGATTGTTGGTTGAACGCCGATAGTCTAGATTTGCGACGGTAGATCGACGCCCCCGGCGAAGACGGTTATAGCCTCCACGTTCTGGAGGGGAAGTGGCGGATCTGCGCGAATTACAATCGATCCTCGGGCAACCATCGGACCAACGGTTGGCGGCTTTGGCGGCTTTTGCTCCGAAAGTGAGCGATCCGGCCACGCGGGAAGCCACGGTGGCTGCGTTGTTGGGGTTGATTGCGGAAGGCGTTGGAGCCCCGCGGGACCGGTTGGCTGCCGGGGAGGCGTTGGCGCTTCTGGGCGATCCTCGGCTTCGTACCCCCGATCAGGCGGACTACTGGGTCAAGGTCGAGACGGACGATGGGGCCGTTCATTTCGGTCGGTTTCCGGTGACGAATGCGGAATATCGCCGTTGGGTGGACGCCGGTGGTTATGAGACGGGGCCGTGGACGGCGGAAGGGCGCGCGTGGTTGTCCAAGTGTTCCGATCCGTGGCCGGTTCGTTCCAAAGCGGCGGATGCCGCTCCCTACATCATCGATAATCAGCCCGTGGTCGGCGTGACATGGTTTGAAGCCGATACCTACGCCCGAGCACATGGCGCGCGATTGCCCAGGTTTGACGAGCGTGTTTGTGCGGTTCGAGGCAAGGAAAAGCGACCCTACCCGTGGGGTTCCCCGTTCGGCGAAGGCCACGCAAATACGCAGGAGGAGGTCCTTCAAAAGCCGTGCGCCGTCGGATTGTACCGTTCGGATGTGACTCCCGAGGGATTGTTTGACCTCGCTGGCAATGTGGCAGAGTGGGCTGGCGATGGCGCGGGCGACCAATATTGGTATGCGCCCGGCGCTTTCGATGAGCCGTCCATGGCGGCTTGGGCCAAAGCGCGTGAAATCGCGCGTCCGGATGCGCGTTGGCGTTCTTCCGGTTTCCGGCTGGCCAAAGACTGATCGCCGATGAAGCGTCGCCCGGAACATGCGGCTCCCGAGCGAGCGACCGAAGCGGGCGGAAAAGACGTTTCTCCCGAGTTGTCTGCGGACAGCAACGCGGCCGCACAGCTGCAGGTGGGGCAGCCCGATTGGGCGGCGGTGCGGGAGGTGGCGGCGCCGATGGTGCAGCGCACGCTGTTGGCGTTAGAGCTCCAGCCTCGCGAGACGCAGCTGGACCGTTTTGTCGCGATTCTTGAGCGTTCCAAGTTGCCGGAGGATCGCAAGGAATGGCTGATCGATCGGCTACGTACCGATGAGTCCACCGCACATCAGGTCCGCGACTCCGTAGAGCGATGGTTTCATCAGGACAATGAAGCGACGCGGCAACAGGTAGGGGATGTTCTGGCGGCGGTGTCGGGGGCGTTGTTTGATCCGGACACGGTGGTGTCGGCTTCGCCCGGGACGGCGCAGGCGCGGGCGGAGGCCGCCATCGCGGAGTTATCGGCCGCACAAGGTGCGTCTGGCGAAGCCATTCTGGGCCTGTGCCGCGATCTGCATCTGGCGCTGTGGTGGGAAGAGGAAGAAGAGGAAGAAATGAGCTTTGAGCCTACGGAGGGCTAGGGAGGTATTGAGGGTCGATCACCTCCAAAACCTTCTTTCGAGGCCGCGGCTCGGCGTCGGTCGTCTGAATGTGCCGCTGCCAGTAGCCCACCCCGTGCCAGGCGCCAAACTTCCATCCCACCCGGTCGTACTGAGCGCGTTGTTCAAAGCCCATTTTGGCGTGAAAGCGTTCGCTGGCCGCGTTTCCGCTGGTGATCCCGGCGATCATTGTCACATATCCTTGCTTTTCAAGCTGAAGGAACAACGCACCATACAGCGCTGCAGCCAGCCCTAAGCCATGAAACTCCGGTTCCACGTACACCGAAACTCCACAGGTCCAATCGTAGGCTTCCCTCGATCCGTGCAAGTACGACTTGGTGAATCCCAGCGCGCGCCCTTCGGGGGAATACGCGATAAACCAAGGGTAAAATGCGCTTCCTTGCTCCCAGTTCCGCTCCCAGACGTCCAGCGCCTCCGGCCTCAACGCCAAGTTCGCCGTCGAACGTTCGGCTGCTGCATTGGAAATCGCCAGAGCCTGCGCGATATCGTGTTTTTCGGCGAGACGGATGCGATAGTTGGACGGCATGGCAACCTCACACCGGAGATCTAACCCTCCCTTTTGCCACGCGACCGGGGTTACAACACGCTGCAACACCGACCATTGGTAAAGCGGTTTACCAATCGGGCTTGGGGGCTCCGGCCTTCGGCCGGCGGCCTCCTACGGGGTCGGGCATTCGCCCTCCGTTTTCGGCTGCGCCTCAAACCTGCTGCGCAGCCCTTCGTCCGCCTAGCCCGCTCTAGCAGGTTGCTGCAAAACAGGCCGAACGCAGGCGCGGCTCGCCGCGACGACGCCGAGGCCGGTCGCCCGTCGGCGAGGAGTGCAGGCCGCGTAGCGAGCGACGTTCGGCGACCAAGGCCGAGGAAAAGCGTACCGAGCGTACGCTGACGCAGGCCGACCGAGCCGTACGTCGCGCAGTAGCGGACCGCGCTCCACAGCCCCGGGCGAGTTTTGCAGCAGCCTGCTAGGTCTCCGTGGTCTCATCCGCTTCCGCAAACGCCTGCTCCGCGGCTGCCTGCACCTTTGCAAACAACTCCGGATCTTCGATGGAAGAGAAATTCACCATTCCATCCGCGTCTTCCGTGTAGTGCAGCAAGTACACGTCGGCGGTTTCACTATCGTCGGCTTCCTGCTCTGCGGGGATCAGCATCGCAAACTGCTGATCGTCGACATCGAGGAGGGCAATCAACCGAAACGGATGATCTTCCCCGTCTTCTCCGGTGAGCACCACCAGATCGTCGTCTTCTTCCAAGTTCAGATCGTCCAAATCCGGGTCGCTCATCGGGCCTCCAGAACGCCCCTATACCGCGGTGCTCGACCGAAGCCCAACATCGGTTTTGTCCACCAACGACAACACGTCCATCGGGCACACTTCCACGCAGATCCCGCATTGAATACACGCTGAATTCGCATTGTCGAAATACAGCTCCTGCTCGGCGAAGCTCTGAACGTCGATCCCCATTTGGCAATGGCGGGTGCATTCACCGCAGGAAATGCACCGGTCGGTGGAGGCGATCGCCAACCGCCCAAACCGGCTGGCCAGGAACTCCATCCACGCCCGCAATGGACAGAAAAACCTGCACCAAATCCGGTTTCCAAGGTAGGGGTACAACGCGACCCCCACCACGGACGCGAGGAAAAAGTCGACCATCAACCCGTACCAGTGTTTTCCAAACTCGGAGGCGTTGGAAAGTACAGAGGAATCGACCATTTTCCAAGCATCGTTCAAAATCAGCAGCGTCACCGGAATCGCGCACAGCAGCACGATCTTGCCCATGCCCTCCGCTTTTTTGGCGGTTTCCCCGCGAGGTGTTCGCCAACGCCACAGATCGCCCACCGTTTCCGCGAGGCCGCCGCAGCCACACAGGGTGCTGCAAAAACTCTCGTTCTTTCGCCAGACATACAGAGGGATCAACACAAATGCGCTGATCAACCCCAGCAACAACCATCCCCATTCGCCGGGCCCGTGACCGAGCGACCACACCGACAGCGGCCACGGCACCGACAGGGAGTAGAATTTCCAAGGGGTTTTGCTGAACATCGGTGCGATCAATTCCGGGATCCCAAACAGGAACACCGCCTGAAACCCGATCAGGCTGGCGTACCGCTTGCGCTGAGCCGGCGAAGGATGCCGAACCCAGGCCACGGCACCAAATCCGACAATGAGGAGGGAATAAAACAGCGTTCCCCAAAAACTCCCATCCAACACCCGTAACGAACCATCCGCGGTCGGATACCAGGGGAGGGGAAGTTGGATCGCCTTGTGGACCCAACCCCATTCTCCAGCACCGAATGGGAAAAAATCGCGCTTCTGTTTGATGCAGTAGAAACACCAGGTCAGAACGGCGAACCCGATCAACCAAGGGACGCGCGCCAATTCCGCGGTCCGGTCGGAGTTCCAACGGATCCCCAGGCGTTGCAGCAACCCTTTGGGCAGTTCGCTGCCAATGAACACGAACACCTGATCTGCGGCAATAGCGCTCGTTCCGTTGGAATCGGCGATCGCCACCTGTGAACCGATCGCCATCATTCTGGCGCCGGTTCGCACCGAGAGTTCTCCCAGGCGCGCCCGGTGACGCGCTTTGATCCGGTTGAACTCCGAACCTCGGTGCACCAGGGTCACCTGGGCGCCCGCGTCCGCCAACGCCAACGCCGCTTCCACCGCGGAGTTTCCGCCGCCCACCACCACGACGGTTCGATTGGCGTATTCCCTTGGGTCTTCCAGATGATACGCGGCGCGTTCTTCCCCAGGAACGCCCAATTTCCGCGGGCTGCCGCGCCGGCCGACCGCCAGGATCACTTTCTTGCAGCGGTACGCTTTTTCCGAAAGGGGAAATTTATTTCCCATGGCTGTGGCACCGGCGACAACCTTCGTTTTCACGACGAAGTGGCCGTCCGTTCCCTCGAGATCGATCATTTCCTCGCCCGCGTGAACGGGAAATTTCGCCTCTGCTACCACTCGTTTCCAGTGTTTGACCAGGTCTTCTTTTGCCGAATCTGCGAAATCCAGCGTTGGAAGCTTCATGGATCGCGGTTCGGAGAAGATTTGCTTGCCGCGTGGGAAACGCGCTACCGTTTGAAACAGTTCGGCCCGTTCGAGCACCACCACCGAGAATCCACGTTCGGAGAGCGCTAACGCGGACGCGACCCCCGACGGCCCGCCCCCCACGATCGCCACATCCAGCTCACCGCTAGGTTTCCCCAGGGTTTCCGCGACGTGCGCCCCCGTTTCCCATCCTTGCAGGATCGCTGCTTTTAGGATCGGCGCGTCTCCAAGGTCGCCGACCACATACACGCCTGGAACTTCACTTTGACGCAGGCGATCGAGGATCGGCAGCTCCCGCAGGCCGGTCCAAATCGAAAAGCTCATCGGTCGCTGTGGGGTTCCGCGTCGGTGAGCCAGCCGGAGATCGGCCGATAGATCCGCTCCGGAGCGATGTCGGCGATGAACAGATCCGCGTGGGCGACCTGCTCATGCCGGCTGCCGATCAACATCGAACTGGTGGGGCCGCCCGCGAGTTTCGCTGCGATCAATGCCGAACCCGATGGACAGATCCGGTCACCATTGCCCGCCACCACCAACAACGGTCGGGTGAAGCTCTTGAGGGACTCGGTCACATTGAGATCGCCCAATTGCAGGTCCTTGTTCTTGATCCACTGCCCCAATTGGCGGCTGATTCCCGGCTGGGGATCCTCGACCGTTCGAACCAACTGCGAGACGGGCGTAGTAAACGTTAACGAAGGATTGAGGTAGATCATCAGCGCTTCCGGCGCCAACCGGGTGGCGATCGGCAGCGCCAATTTCGCGGCCCGCCGCGAGCCCTTCATCGGCGCTCGAATTGCGGGAGAAATTGCCGCGAACGCGGAGATCAGCGGGGAGGTCTCCACCCAACGGAGCGGGGTGCCCATGGTCACCAACCGATCGATGCGATGGTCTGAAAACATGCCTGCATAGGCGTAAAGTAGAGCCCCGCCGAGGGAACAACCGATCGCGTGAACGCGTTCGTGGCCGGTTTCCCCGGAGATAAAGTCGAAGATCGCCGGAAGGTCAGCGTTCGCATGTTCTTCCAGGGTGACGTCCGCGTGTTTGCGTGTATCGGAACGCGAGGAGGTCTGTCCGCGAAGATCCACGGACCAAGGGTCCAATCCCGCGTCCAACAACCATTCCATAAAGGAACCGCCGCGTGGGTGGTACCGGAAAATGAAGGAGTTCATCCCAAATCCGGGCACAAACAACACCGGTCTCCCGATCGGTCGACCGGGTCTTAGCCCGCGTTGAAGCTCCAACGACCAGCCGTCGCCGGTCGTTACGGTATGCCGCTGAACAAACATCGGGGGAGAAATGGTCGACCTCCCAAGGAATGAGGGATCATTGTACTTCACTGCGGGCCCGATCGGGAAGCTCCGGTTAAAGGGGCCGCAATGCGCGACATCGAGTCCGGTGAAACAAGCCACGGTGGCCCGTCCAATGCTACTTATTCCGAAATGGATGCGGCGGCGTTTGAGGGGGCGCGTGCGCCGTTGGGGGAGCTCCCCCTCGAAGTGAATGCGGCGCTGAGCGCCTTGGCCGCGGATCCCGCGCGGGCTTCGGTCGCCCGATCGATGGTGCGGGCGTTGGCGTTGGCGCAGCAGGCTGGGGCGAAAGCGGTCGGCGTGCTCGGCGAGGGCATCCTCCACATGCGGGATACCTCCGGCAACGCTTTTGTGTTGGCGGCGCCCGGCTTCGGCGCGCCAGCGGGTGCGGGCGCGGTCGAAGATCTGGAGCGCCTGCGATCAGCGATCGAGATTGCCCTCGGAGAATGGAAGTTTGCGGTCCATCTTCGCAAGGCGATCCCCGCGGGCTTCGATCCGGATCCGGTCGCGCGCGCGGTTCACTTGTGGCGGATGGCGATCGACCGTGGCGAATGGCAAGGAAAACATGCCATTTACGAGGATGAATGGGTCGCTGTCGACCTGTCGGTGATCTCGCGCGAGGACGGCAAGGCCGGCCGGTGGATGGTCGCCGTTCCTCCGTTGCAAGCGTCCGATCGGCTGACCGAGGTGTACCAACACCTGCTCGGGATGATCCATCGGATCGAGGAAGCGCGGTTCTTTGGTCCGGTGGTGTTTGCGCCCTCAGCGGAGCCTCGATGGGGACTTTCGCGTGGCGCGATCCTCGATGTGCTGTACGGCGTTCCCGATGCGATTTCGACGGAGGGTGGCGATTCTCCCGCCTACTCAGCGTTGTTTCGCCCAAGCGGTCTGTCGCTGTTTTCGGACCCCGCCTGCCGATGCATTCATTCGATCTGGTGGATTCAGGGCGATGAACACCTGAGTTCGTGGGATGGTGTCGCTCACGAAAATCCGTGGGCGCAAGGCGTCCTGCAATGCGCCTTTCCAGGAAAGCGTTTTGCTCCGCTCGATGGCGCGGTACCCGAAAAAGGGGCGACGCGGCTCCATTGGCGCGCGAGCGGGAGTTAGGATGTTCATGCACCCCCATGGTGGAGCTTCCACCGGCCACATTGAGGTGGTCACCGGCTGTATGTTCTCCGGGAAGACCGAGGAGCTGATTCGGCGCTTGGTTCGCGCACGGATCGCCAAACAGCGGGTGAGGGTGTTCAAGCCGGCGGTGGATACCCGTTACGCGGTCGTAGAAATTGTGACCCACAATGGCGAAAAATTACCGTGTTATCCGGTCGAAAAAGCGTCCGATATTCTTGCCCAGGTCGGCGACGCCCAGGTGGTCGGTATCGACGAAGCGCAGTTCTTCTCGATGGACCTCGTCGAAGTTTGCAATCGATTGGCGGATGAGGGGCGAAGGGTGGTTGTGGCGGGCCTGGACCAAGATTTCCAGGGCGTCGCCTTTGAGCCGATCCCGCAATTGTTGGCGGTGGCCGAGTATATTACCAAGAACCTTGCGGTGTGTATGGTGTGCGGGGGGCCGGCGGATCGGTCCCAGCGCCTGATCGCCCGCGACAGCCGGGTGATGCTCGGCGCACATGGGGCGTATGAAGCCCGTTGTCGCGCACATTGGCGGCCGGATCCGCAGGAATCGCGCCAGGAAGAACTGCCGCTCGGAACCTGAAAGTGGACGTTGTTTGACCCGGCTCAGGTCGGGTCGCGTGTTCCCCGCCCCACTTTCGTCGGCAACGGTTATGCTCCCCAGGTTGGAGGGGCGATGCGTCGCTGGTGGGCCTTTGGGCTGCTCGGACTTATGGGTTGCAGTCTGTCACAAGAGAAGTTCATCGCGAAGTATGCCGAGGCCGAATGCGCCCTCGCCTTCGAGTGCTATGACGCGCAGCTGTTGGAATATTACGGTTGGCAAGCCGAAGAAGAGTGCGTCACTGAGCGCGGCGGCGAATTGACGGGATATGCCGTCGAGTGCCCGACGTACGATCCCGCCATCGCTAAAGCGTGTTTGGCCGCGATGAAAGACGTCGGGTGCCCCGCCGCGGGCTCGGACATCGATATCCCCGCCGGGTGTGAGGATGTATTCACGGGGTGCAACGCCGAGGATACGGACGTTCAGGACACCAGCACCGATACCGACCTGTAAGCGGGAGCTCGAATGACGCGCTGGATGTGTGGAGTAGTGGCGTTGGTCGGGATGTTTCCGATGGCCGCTTCGGCGGCTTCCGTGAAGGCCTCCAGCGAATTCAAGGATGCGGCGGGCCAGAAACACACCGCCGACAAGGCATTTGATGGCCAGCTTTCGACGGGCTGGGCGGAGTCGCAGCTCGACGCCGGCGAGGGCTCCTGGCTGGAAGTGAAGCTCGATCGCGCCATGCCGATCACTTCCGTGTCGTTTTGGCCGGGGCACTTGGAAGATGGTTCGCGCACGCTGAAGGAAAGTGGGCGTCCAAAGCTGGTGACCATTACGCTGACCACGGCGACGGGTCCGGTCAGTGCGCAGGTTCGCGTGGTCGAAGGCGAGGAACCCCTGCCACAGCGGGTGGATGTCCCCATTGTCGGCGATGCTACGGTCGTCCGCGTGACCATAGACGAGGCGTTTGAGGGTCCGGTGTTCAACAACACCTGGATCGCGGAAGTGGCTCTGAATTTTACCGGCGGCGAAGTTCCCGATGCGGTGGAAAAGGCTGTCAAATGGCAGGGCACCGCTGCCGCGGAAGCCGCCGCCGAAAAGAACAAAAAGCAGATTGTGACTTGGTTTGAGGCAATTGGAGCCTCAGAGTTCGGCGACAGCGACCTCCTGAAAAAGATCATGTGGCAAGCCGCGGAGGGAGCTCCGTTTATGCGGGATCGCTCGCGATCGGTGCCGTACGGTTTTCGGGTTCATGCGGTTCCGCCGGACGATGTGGCCGTCGATGCCTTGCTGAAGCTGAAAGATCCCAATGCGATACCGGCTTTGGAGATGGCGTCCCTGCGCACCACGGGCAAAGAATCCAAGGAGCTCGCGGATCGCGTCGAGTATTTCTACGCCTACCAAGAGCTGATCGGCGGCGGCAACCGAAATGTCCCCAATTGGGCGGAACCCGGCTGGTGGCCGGGGGCACTGCGTGGGTTTGGGGAGCCGCTCGCGATCTCCATCGATCCATTCGGTGATCTCTATGTGGCGGATGTGGCGAATCACCGCGTGCAACGCTTTGATCCGAAAGGAAAGATGACCAAGGCCTGGGGCGGCGAGCTCGGGATCACCAACGTCTGGTTCGACGATGGGCGGAAATACTACGTTTCTGGCGCACTTCCGGGCAAAAAGAAAGGCCTGTTTACGCATCCGCTCGATGTGGCGGTGATCCCCGGAAAGACCGCTTCCGGCTTCGTTGCGGTGGATTCCCTCGGTCGCGTGCAAGTCGTCGGCGAAGACGGCGCCGTGGCCACCCAGTGGGAGATCGAGCTCGATGGCGAGCTTCAGGCGGGCGTGGGCGGCGAAGGCTACATCGAGGTGATCGCGGGCAAGGTGCTCGTTGTCCTCGGAAATGAAGCTTATGTCTACTCCTTGAAGGGCGAGGAGAAAGCGCATTGGCGTGTGGAGGACGGCTCACCCAAAGGGTCTGTTCCGTTGCCTGGCGGAAAGGTAGGCTTCCTCTTTGGCGATCAGCTGGTGATGTACAGCCTGGACGGCTTTCGGCATGGTTCGCTGCTGAGCGAGGACGCGCGGGGAGACGGCTTCGAAAGCTGGGATATGTCCGCCGACGAAAAGGGCAAGCTGTGGGCGATCACCGACACCGGCATGGCGGTGAAGTACAAAAAGCCCGGCAAGGTCGACTATTCGGTGAAGTTCAGCGATAAACCGTTGTTTGTCCCGCGGTTCGCCGTGTTCGATGACGTGCTGTTCATCTCCGAGGGCGACCACCTGCGTCGGGTGGACGCGCTGGAACTCAAGCGGAAAGCGGATTTGGCCGCCGGGGTCAGCGAAAAGAAGACCAAGGGTCGCAAATGATGCTGTGGTGGTTGTGGGCGTGCACCGGGTCAGATCCGGTGGTGGATTCGGGAAAACCTGCGGACACGGCGGTGGTGGATGCGCCCCCTGCTGCGGAACCCAAGGTGCTCGAATCGGTGAAATGGAACCTTCCCACTCACGAACTCAAGAGTCCCGCCGCTATCGCCGAAGGTGGCACGGTCAAGGACGGGCGCGAAACCCTGGAAAAAGTCGTTCGGACCTACGGTCTGGACGCAGGGAATCCCTGGGCGGTCAAGCATGCGTTGATCGCGTTGGGGCCGGACGCCAAGCTGCCCGACGGACGATCGGCGGTGGATGCCCTGTTTCAGGACTATGCGGAAGAGGTGGAGCTTCAAGGGCAGACGCTCATCGCCTTTCCGAAATTGAAGGAAGTTCCAGGTTCGGAGAGCATTCGCATCGAGCCGCACACCGACCTGTTGCTGAAGGGTCTCGCGGAAGCTGGAGTGAAGCCGGATCATGCGGTGAGCGTCCAGGGCCACCCGCATGTGGTGGGGGATTTGTATCGCGAAAGCCTGTTTCACGTCTGGGTTTCGAAGGATCAGGTCTGGACTACCTCCTGGAACGACGTTCCATGGACCCTGTACGGATTGGCGGCTTGGGCCCCCGACGATCTGGCGTGGGTAGCCGAGGGCGGGCACCCGATGACCATGGATGCGCTGACTTCGGCGACCGTCGCCCAATTGCACTCGGAAACCCAGTTTTTGCGCGACGCGATGGCAAAGGGCGAAAAGGTCGAAAAGCAGAAGCAAGGGATTTTCGCGTATACCTGCGGAGGAGCGCACCTTTTGCAGGGGGCTGCGTTTGCGGTGGCGCGCGGTTTTGGTACTCCTGAGGATCGGGCGTCGATTGAAGCGGAGGTTCCAAGTCTTTTCTATCGGTTCGATCTCGAACTTGCGCAGGTCGATGAGGCCCTGACCAAACACCCCGAATATCGGGTCGTTTTGCTGGTTCAACGCATGAAGTTCCTTGGTCACTTTCTGGAAACCGGCCACGAATTGGCGGCGTTGGGTTTCTATACTGCCACGCCAGAACAGGCGGAGATCCTAGAACGAGCTGCTGGCGAGCTGCTGATCAGCGTGGTCCTGTTGCGCGAGTTGGGGGCGTTCGAAGAGCTGCCGCAACTGAAAAACACCGAAAAACACCAGCAATACTTGGATCTCGTCGGGGATGCCGCTCATGCGTTGCATGGGTTGAACTTGGCGTTTGGGCGGGATTCGGTTCGGTATTGATCGTCAAGGGGGTTGACGAGTTGCGGTGGGAGTGCGGCAAGCGCAACCGTTTCGGGGGACCTGATCATCAGGAGTACTGGGCCTCGGCGCTCAGAAAAGGGGACCTGATCATCAGGCGCCCGGGGACCGGGTCCTCCGAACGCCCCCCTAAAAATAATACCGAAAACCCGCCGAAACCCTGGGCTCTACGGTATCCCATACCGTCACCGGGTAGATCCCTATCCCGTGCTGAACGAAAACTTCTCCATTGAAGCTGGAAAACTGCAGCGCTGCGCCAAAACCCGCCTCGGGTCCAACTTGCCAGTCCGGGCTCCGGTCGTCCATTTCAAAGCCGAGATCCAGACCGACATGCCAAATGAAGGGAAGGTCCGCCCAATCAAACCATTGGCCCCGGTAGGCGACCCCTTCAAACCGAACCGCGGTTTCAAAATAGTCGAAGAAGTTTGCGCCGGCCCGCATCGAAAGGCCATATTGGTCGTTAAACCAGACTTTCATGGAGAGGTTGGCGATCATCGGATAGCCGGTCTCGGCGCCGATACCGAATTTGCTGCTGGATCCGATGTCCGTCGCATAGGCGGTGTTTGCCGCGCCAAGGAAAAGAGTCGAAAGAAGTAGGAACCGGCGCATTAAACCTCCGCGGATAGTAAACGAATTTACTATCCGGCCACCTAACCGGCGACGAGCCTCAACGCCGCCGGCGCCGCCCGACCAGCGCTGCAAGCAGGCCGATCGCCATTCCGCCGCCGGGCCCACCCGTCGTGCAGCCGCAAGATCCACCAGAACCGCCGCCCGCGGTGTCGTCCGAACCTTCAGAGTCGACGGGTTCGTCCGTATCCGGTGGGTTTTCGCTGTCCACCACCGCGTCCGTGTCGGCGGGAACATCCGTGTCCGCTGGGATGTCTGTGTCGACGGGAACATCCGTCTCGGGCGCATCCGTGTCGACCGGCAGATCGGTATCCGCCGAAACGTCGGTATCCTCGGGGACATCTGTGTCGACCGGAACGTCGGTATCGACCGGAACATCCGTGTCCTCGACCTCGACCTCGCAGTCCGCGGAACAGCCGTCGCCATCGTCGTTGTCGCCGTCGTCGCAGTCCTCGAAGCCCGCAAAGACGTAGCCGTCACCGCAGTAAGCGACCTGGCACTCGATGCAGCCGTCCGAGTCGTCGACGTCCGCATCGTCGCACCCTTCCACGCCGGTTTCCACGAAAGCGTCGCCGCAGCTGGCGTCCACGCAGGTGTTCAAGCAGCTGTCGTTGTTGCTGGAGTTGCCGTCGTCGCAGTCTTCGCCGGCATCGGTCGCGCCGTTGCCGCAGTAGGCCTCGCCAATCGTCACCTGGTCAATTCCGATATAATCGCCGTTACTGCCCAACGATCCTGCGCTGGTGACGTAGTACCGAAACGCGATACGGCCTTGGGTTGGACCCGGCAGACCGGCGACGGTGAAGGTCTCCAACGTCCACGATGCAGGATACCCATTGGTCGTGAGGTTTGGGTTAATGGTGCCGAGCACCGAGGTGAAGTCGCCGACCGCTGCGGCGCCGGATCCCGCGTTCACGCTCGCACCGTTCGTGCTCATTCTCACCTCGAGCCGATCGGGATACGCGGGGGACGAGACGGTACGCGTGTAAAAGCTGATTTGCAGCCCGTTTCCTAGGGTGATCTCCGGCGTAATCAGCCAGTTGCTGATCGTTCCCGAAGAGCCCGTGGAATTGTAGTTGACGCCGATGTAGGCGTCGGCGGCGCCGTTATAGGCGTCGAATGGCCCAGATGCTGCGATGGTGGTGCCTTGAAACCACGAGAGGGAGCCGACGGGCGAACTCTGGTTGCTGGTCACCCAGCCATCGTTCGCCAGTGTGTCAATGTCGTCGAAGGTTTCGGTGACCTGCTGGGCGTGTGCGCTGAGCGGAAACAGCGCTGCAACGAGGCCTGCGACGATCGGAAGCCGAGGGAACATGAAAACTCCACATTTGCTCTAGGTTACTTGACGCTCACACTAAAACTCAAGAGGGCGGCGCCAAAGGGAAGCGCCGCCCTTTCAGGCGGCGGTGCGAGTGGCCGATAAGCCGAGTTCTGTTCCCATCGAAAATCGCTTTTCGGTGGGTGGAGACCATTCCTCTACGACCACCGTTACCGATGGCCTCTAGCAACCAACCCGGGAGCTCGGCGAGCCGCCTGCGAACGCCCCCTGTTTGGTCTTGCTCCGGATGGGGTTTACCTGGCCGCCCCCGTTACCGGGGACGCCGGTGCGCTCTTCCCGCACCCTTTCGCCCTTACCGAGGCCGAAACCCCC
>SYKL01000009.1 GCA_005797785.1 Pseudomonadota bacterium
CACCAATCCCAACGATTCGGATACAGATGACGGCGGGGTCTCCGACGGCGATGAGGTAGATGCAGGCCTCGATCCCTTCGACCCAAGCGATGACGACGAATTTGGTGGAGACCCCGACGACGATACGGACGACACGTCGGATACAGCAGATACCAGCGATACCGAAGACTCGGGCGACACCGAAGATTCAGGGGACACGGAGGATTCTGGCAGCGACACCGACGAGGACACCAATCCGGTCAGCCTAGGGGCGGGCACCTATCAAGGGCGGTCATGCAACTCTGCGACCGGCTTATTCTCCCTTGGTATGCCTGTTCTCCCATTGTTGCTGCTACGCCGACGGCGCCGCTAGTCGGCCATGCCGCGGCTCACCCGCCAAGAACGAACGGCGATCCACCGGCGCACTTCGGAAGTCGTCGATCGATTTCAGGCGTTTGAAGGTAAAAGCTGGCGCAGCTACCTCCACATTCACACCACCACGCCTCAACGCATCTGCCGCTTTGACGAGGGCCCCACCCTCCCACAATTGCAGGGCTTCATCCAAGCGGCCGAGGCGAACGGAATGAGGGTACGCGCGGTCGGATCCGGGCATTCTTTCTCCGATGTGGCGGTCACCGATGCCTACCTGATCGACACCTCCGGGCTGACAGGTGAAATCGACCTTCCGGATTCGTGGCTAAAAACCGAAATGATCGGCTGGGACGGTGAACCGGTGGCGAGGGGTGCACTGGTCGCACTCGCCGCAGGCACCCGCGTTCGAGAGGCCGCGGAGATCCTCGATCGAAAGGGGCTAGGCCTCCTCGCGATGGGCTCCTTCGACGGACAGACCCTCGCGGGCGCGCTGGCAACTTCCACCCATGGCTCCGGCATCGATCGGCCGCCCATGTGCGATATGGTGCTTTCCATGGTGATCGTCGCCACCGCGGGGCAAGCCTATCGGCTCGAACCCACCGATGGCATCACCGATCCGGAGCGCTATCCACCCGACGAACCCCGATTAGTACAGGATGATCAGGTTTTTTCCGCAGCTCTGGTCAACCTCGGCTGCATGGGCGTACTTCACTCATTGGTGATCCAAGGCGGAGCAGCACACGATCTGGTCGAGGAACGTCGGATCGTCGACCATCGCGCGTTGCGCGACCAGCTCGCCCCCAGCCAGGTCTCCACTTTCGCGCGATCGGCCCAGCATCTGGAGATCCACTTTTCCCCATTTTCGAATGGCGACCGCCAAGGGTTAATTCTAAGTCGAAACCCTACTCATACCCCACTCCGGCCACCGAGGCCCTGGCGAAAAGCCCATCCACTTTCCAAGGTCCTCGCGCGCCAAACCCGCTTTCGGTCGCCGGCCGGGATCGCCCGGGGATTTCAGATCGCGGCGACGGTGGCGCTATGGGAACAGCGCCTTCACGGGCCGTACATCAACCGTTCGCACCGGGTGTTCCCGGGGGGTTCGGCAGAAATGGGCGGGTACGGTTGCGAATGGTCGTTCCCCATTGAAAGCACACTGGAAGCGCTCGATCGGGGATTTGCGGTGATCGAAAAGTGCGCCGCCGACGGCGAACAAGTTCAGACCGGACCGATCGGCGTTCGTTTTGTTCGCCGCTCCCGAGCGTCGCTTTCGCCGCAATACGGACGAACCAGCGTCGCCCTTGAGTTCACCTGCCTATACGGAACCCCAGGTTGGAATCACGAAACCGGCGAGCGTGACGACTACATTCTCATGCACCGCCTCGCACAGGCATTCGAAGATTTCCCCGACGCAAGACCGCATTGGGGGCTATCTTTCAGCCGTCGTGAAGGCACGCCGACTCATCCCGGTTGGGAGGAGTGGGCAAAGGTAGTTCGTCAGTTTAATCCTCGTGGAACCTTTGATAATACGTTCAGTGAACGGCTGGGGATGTGATGCAGATCTTGGTGACCGGCGCTACCGGACTCGTGGGCAATGCGATCGTTAACGCGCTGGTTCGCCAGAAATTCTCCGTTCGCGCTCTGGTTAGAAACCCGGAGCGCGCCAAGGCGATGCTTCCGCAAGAAGTAGAGTGCGTCGCAGGCGACATCACCGACCCCTCCTCCCTCGATCGACATATGGTTGGAATTGAACGCTGTTTTCACGCAGCCGGTATGCCGGAACAATGGCAGGCAGACGATCAGATCTTCGATCGGGTAAATCGGCAAGGCACCGTCAATGTACTCACCGCCGCCCAAAAACATGGCGTCAAAAGGGTGATCTACACGTCCACCATGGATGTGTTTGAGGCCCCCTCCGGCGGAACCCTGGTGGAGACCCGCGTCGATCCACACCCCAAACCCACGGCTTATGAGCGCAGCAAACAGGCCGCTGAGCAAGAGGCAAACCGCTTTTTAGAGCAGGGCCTCGATATCGTGTTTCTCAACCCGTCAGCGGTCTACGGCCCGGCGCCGATCCATGTGTCGCTCAACGCCCTGCTGATCAAGGCTCTCAAACGCGAACTTCCACTCACTCCACCCGGCGGAATGCCCGTGGTGTACATCGACGGCGTGGTACAGGCACACCTCGCTGCCGCCGAAATCGGCAGGTCTGGAGAGCGTTATCTCCTGTCGGACACCTATCAGACCTGCGAGCAGCTGGTGGCCACCACCCTGCAGTTGGCGGGGATCCAAAAAGTCCCCCCGACAGCGCCGTTCTGGCTGATTCGGCTGCTCGCAGCCGTTTCTGCGCCCTTCGCGCGAAGGTTCGGCTTCGAGCCGCTGGTTGCGCCAGGCCAGGCGTCCTTTCTCGCCTGGCAGATCCGCGTGGATGCTACAAAAGCCCAAGCAGAACTCGGATTTATGCCTACTCCGGTGGAGGACGGCCTTCAGAAAACCCTCGACTTCCTCCGTTCGAGCGGCGCCGTCCCCAGATCGTAAGCGCACTTTACTATTCTGGCAGCGGAATAAACTCCGTCTCGCCGGGAACCGTACCCATTTGTTGGTGTTTCCAACGCTGCTTTGCGAGTTCTAGCCGCTCCGGATCCGACGACACAAAATTCCACCAGATCCGCCGACGGCCGTCGAGGGGCTCCCCTCCCAACACCACCACACGCGCTGCGTTCGGGGCACTCACCTTTATCGGACGTCCAGGCTCCAGAATCGCCAGGTGAAAGGGTTCAACGGTGACCTCATCGATCGCCATCGGAGCGTCCACACTGTACACGCAGCGCTCTTCCACCGTTGGCTCCAAAATTATGCTCCCCCCTCCTGAAAACGCCAAATCCAAATACAAGGTCTGCGAAAATGTGGCGACCGGAGAACGCTTCCCGAACGCCTCGCCGATCAACACCCTCGCCGTCACCCCATCCGCGTGCACCTCTGGAATGGCATCGGCCGGCGTGTGCACAAACGCTGGATCGGCCTCTTCCGCATCTTTTGGCAGTGCCGCCCACAATTGTAAACCATGCCTTCGATGCGCCATCTGACGCACATCCTCGGGCATACGCTCCGAATGAACAATCCCTCGCCCGGCGGTCATCCAGTTTATTGCACCGGGCTCAATACGCTGGGTATATCCCAAGCTATCGCGGTGCATCATCGCGCCATCCCACAGGTAGGTCACCGTCGCGAGACCGATGTGAGGGTGAGGTCGAACGTCGGTGTTAACTCCGGGCGTGTGTTCCAGAGGTCCAAAGTGATCAAAGAACAGGAACGGGCCCACCGACTGCCGAAGCGGCGAAGGAAGCAGCCGGCGAACCAAAAAGCCCCCACCCAAATCCTTCACATGTGGAGGAAGTAACGTTGTAATCGACATTAGATCTCCGGGCAGGCCGCCCTAGCAGGATAGTCCATGTTCGCGCGAGATCCAGCGCCGGATCACGCGCACGATCATCAGCCCGTGAGCGGCATCTTCGGTGGCAGCGACCGCGGAAATGATCGTGGAGGGGTCGCGTGACACCAACGCCTGATGGAGCTGCAACAACGGCACGACGGTGGGCCCTTTACAAGCCTCGATCGCGACGACTTCTCCCAACACGATCTGGCGCAGGATGGCCAACACCACCTCATCGCTTCCCTGCAAAGGCTCAGATTGCAACCGCAGGGACATTTGAGCCCCCACCCGATCGCCGGTGTGCAACGCCGAAAGGGTGTGCATCAGCAGGTATTGGCCGCGCGCGATGGTCGGCACCTGCCCCACTCCCAACACGTCCCCCACGACTTGAGCCGCCTTGGCGAACTCTCCGCGATCCAAGTGGCAAAGGCAGAGGTGCCACTTTACGGTAGCCACTCCGCGATGGTTGTTGTTTAGGATCATTCGATCCTTCAGGCGGTACCACCGCTCGATCGCCTCATCGGGCGCCTTGGCGGCCACCTCGGCCTCCAACAGCAGGGCGCCGTCGCGATAATGGAGTCCTGACTTGGTGTTGAGCGTCCGGAACCGCCCCACCCACTCATCTGCCCCCGTCACCATACCCAGCCGCGCATACATGCAGGCCACCATGGCGCAAACCGCCATCGCCCCTGATGCAGGGATCCCACTGGAAAGTTTGGCGATCGCGCGCTCGCCTTCCGCCAGCCCCGTTTCGACCTCACCCACCCCAATCCAGCGCAGCGCGCGCACCATGTAGAGGCTGGCGATCACATCCGCGACGGCCGGGTCATCCGCGCCCTCAATGGGGTCAAAATGGAGCGAGTGCATCTCCCCCTTGTCCGCTAAATTCTGCGCTAGACGTGCCATTCGGGCGGAGAACCAAAGCACGCGATGGCCCATACGGTCCGCGATCTCGGCCACTCGATCCAGGCGTTCTGCGGCGACCCCCGCCCCCCACTCATGGTAGGAGGTAAGCACGTCCAGCGAAAGACGAACCACGTCTTCCAAAGGCAGTTTTGGAGCAACGCGCTTCGATCGTTCGATCGCCGCCGAAACCTCCACACCCTCCTGCATGCGTGCAACCATCACGCCCAACAGCAGGGATCCCGCCAAACGGGGCTCTGTCCCTTCCATCGCGGCGCTCAGCGCTTCCAAATTCGGCCATTCACGCGCCGTCCAAATCTCATCCTCGGTGGTCCGGCCCGGGGTGGTCCAGATTTTCTCCATCGTTTGCGCAAGCCGCCGCGCCTCCGCCAGCCGCTGTTTGTCCGCCTCCGGGGTCGAAACGCACAAATCCGGTAGAACGTCTAGAAACCCCTTTCGGAGGTGGTTTCGGCCCAAGGCATCCGTAACCAACCAACCATCGCGGATCAGGTCCAACAACGGTTGTAACGCCCCTTTTACCAGGTCTTCCACCGCCGCGCCACCCGGGAGAACGAAGAGTCGACGCACGATCTCGCGCTGTTCCGCCGACAGTTGCTCCCAACGGCCACGAATGGCCTCGGCGACCGGTCTGCCGGTTTCCCGCACCAATTGCAGACGCAGATCGCGCCGTTCGGCCAACACCTGGGCAGAAAATCCGCTGGAACGCCACAAGACAGCTAGGCCTGGAACGCCGTCGGTCCAATAACGAACGTCGGAGGACTCTTCCGTCGGCGCCGCGGGCGCGGGCATCGCTTCCGTTTCCGCAGGCGGTTCAAAAACGTATCCACCGCCATGAACCGTGAGGATATATCGAGGTTCAGACGGATTTTGCTCCACTTTCGCGCGGAGGCGTGCCACTGTGTTCGCGACGGTGCGGGTCTGCGAGTGCTCGTGGTACCCCCAGACTTGGCGCAACAACTCCTCGGTGCTCACCAAAACGCCAGGGCGTTCCGACAAATACTCCAGGAGCATGGCCTCTTTCGCGGTAAGCCGCTCGCCATCGCCTCCCCGAACTTCTCGTGTTCGGAGGTCGACCTCCCGATCTTCTAGCCGGAGCACACGCACCCTCACCCCCGCCTGCGTAGGTTGCCCGCCGCGAGGAAAGAAAGCAAGGTCCCTACACAAGGTGTCTCAAAAACCACCGGACCGGAGCCGGTGGCGCCCCAGTGGTAAATTCGTTTACTATCCCCACCGTCGCATTCGCCGGAGAACGCATGTGCACGTGCTGATACCGCCGAGATTCTGCCCGTGCTGAGCATGGACCCCGAATAGTCAACCGATTTACCATCTGGAGCTCCGTGCATCCCTACGATCCGCCAACCGATCCTTGGCTTTCGGTGATCCACCAAGACCGCGATCTGTTGGTGGTCGACAAACCCTCGGGCCTGCTCTCGATCCCTGGCCGGGACCCCAGCCTACAGGACAGCGCGCTCACGCGAGCGCTGCGCGATCACCCGCACGCCTGGGCGGTTCACCGCTTGGATCGCGACACCTCCGGAGTCCTAATCCTGGCGTTGCGGCGCGCGGCAGAGCGACACCTCCAGGCGCAATTCGCCGATCGAACCGTGCAAAAGCGGTACCGCGCGCGGGTCTGGGGGCAACCGCCCCCAGAGGGGGTCATCGATCTCCCGATCGCGCGCATCGGCGGAAATCCACCCATAAACGCGGTCGATCACGAAAACGGTCTCCCTGCGCACACGCGGTTCCGGGTGGTGCGCCGTGGTCCCGACACCGCCGATGTGGACCTGTTTCCTACCACCGGCCGAAGCCACCAATTGCGAGTTCACTTGTGCGCGATCGGCCATCCCATCGTCGGCGACCCGATCTACGGTCCACTGACGCTCCCCGCCGCGCCGAGGCTCCTGTTGCATGCCCATTGGTTGCGCTGCAAACATCCGTATTCCGAGGTGGCACTCGAGCTGGAAGCCGCGTTGCCACCCGAGCTGACACTGTAACGGCGCTGTAACGGCCGACATCCCCTTTCCAGACAAAACTACGCTATCCTGGAGGGGAGGGCGCGATGCGAAAGCGAACACTCTGGCCAATGCTCTGGATCGGGCTCACCGCATGCCCCGCGGCGCACGTCGCCGAAGCTACGGGATCGAATGACGATTCCTCACCTGAAACCGACCTTTTGGATACGAGTTTCACCGTCGAGACGGATCTTCCCCCCGATACCGACCTCCTCGATACCGATCTTCCCCCCGATACCGACCTCCTCGATACCGATCTTCCCCCCGATACCGATCTTCCCCCCGATACCGACCTCCTCGATACCGACCCTGTCGACACCGATCCTCCCGTCGACTCCGACCTCGACGGTATCGACGACGACACGGAACTTCTCCAAGGGACGGATCCGTTCGACGCCGATACCGACTACGACTTTTTGTCCGACGGCGACGAAGCCCTCTGGGGAACGCTGCCGCTCGATCGCGACACCGACAACGACGGCCTTCTCGATGGGCTCGAAGTGCACGGCGAAGCCGACTACGACTACTTGGCCGCCGGGTGCAGTCCGCTGCATCGAGATGTGTTGGTGGAAGTTGACTATATGGTCGACGGCACGGAGACGGTGCTGCTGAGCTCCGCCGTTCGCACCAAGCTGGTGGCGTACTACGCCAGCCTTCCGATCCAAAACCCCGACGGCGTCGATGGAATTCACCTGGTGCTCGAGCTCGGTGTGGAGCTACCGCCGACCGAAACCTGCTACGACGACAACGACGACGCCAGCGGATCCGTCGCCAACAACCCCTTTACCCACCCCGCCCGTAGCTTTCACAAGCTCTCCGCCTGCATCGGCGCGATTCGCGGCAACGGCCCGATCGGCGGCCAACGGTTCAAAATTCGCGCCCCTGCACCCGACAACGACCCATCCAACGACGCAACAGAGACCAAGCAATTCAACTGGTATTACCTCTTCTTGCACGAGCTCGGGCACAATCTCGGACTTCACCACGGCGGAAACGTCGAACTAAACCACAAAATTAACTACCCCAGCGTGATGAACTACCGCTACGACCGCACCCTCGACAACAGCCCAGAGACCCTGCAGGGCACCAAAGTGGGCTATTCCGCTGGTACATTGGCTGCGTGGCCGTTAGACGGGTGCAACCTCAACGAAGAGACCCAATTTTCGGGACTCACTTACCAAGACATTCGGTTTATGAAGTTTGGAGGAGCGGAACTCGCCCTCGACATCGAACCTCAAGGCATCCGCGTCGATTTCAACCGCGACGGCGACTACCTGGACACCGCCGTTACCGCAAAAATCAGCGAAGCGGACGCTGCCGACTGCAAAACTTCACGGGACGTGAACGACTTCGCCGTGATCGCCGCCGGCATGAGCGAGCCCTTTGAGGCCTATTGGCCGTAGCCTGTTACGACTGTCAAACGACCGAAACAGACGGAATTCGATAACGGACGTCCTATCGACGCGATCCGAGTTCTGCAGATCAGAATGTTCGGTGCCGTTACGACAACGCAACAGACTGCAACACGCCAATACCCGCGATCATACTATCTTGGTACGGGCACCACCCACTCCACCTCCTCTTTGGTGTTTCATGAAAACTCTATTTCGTTTGTTGTCGAGGCCGTCGGCCTCGGCGGTAGGGCTTTTTTTTACCGCGGGCATGAGCATTTCGCCGTCGATCTCCGCGGCCGAACTAAAAATCGTCAGTTGGAACCTTCGTCACGAAGGATGGACCAACGAACAAGATTACGATTATGACGCGGAACAGATCTGGTACGAATACGGCACGACCTCCACCTCCGCCGCTGGCTGCGACGTGGTGTTCCTCCAAGAGGTCATGAGCACCGAGGCCGCCTCCAGCATCGCAGCCTGGCTGACCTACTATAGCGGATATACCTGGAGTTATTCGGTCTCACCATTGGTAGGGCGCACCACCTACAAGGAGAGCTACGCCGTCCTGTACCGGACCGACAAAGTGACCCTGGTCAGCCAGGGGTTATGGACGGATACCGGCGATAAGTTCGAGCGGGAGCCGCACATCGTAAAACTCCGTGAGAAGACCGTCAACGCCGATTTCACGTTTATCAATTGGCACACCGTGTTCGGAACCACCACCGACCGAAAGAACGAAATCACGGCAATGGCCAACGTCTTTTCGACCGTACAAAGCCGCGATACAACGGATCAGGACGTCATCCTCCTCGGCGACAACAACATGACTGCAACGCACACCATTTGGACGGAAGCTTTCAGCTCGATGTCGCCAAGAATCGGTTACGCCGTCAATGATCTCACGTCGCTCAATTCATCGGGCACCTATGCAAATGCATATGATCACTTCTGGTTCCAACCGACCTATGTGACCGAGTACTCGACCTCCGGCCGCGACTACATCCCCAGCACTTCTTGGCATGTAACCAATCTCTCGGATCATGCGCCGATCTTCATGACCTTGAAGTTCACGACCGACGGGGACTAAACCGGTTGAGATGGTCAACCTGTTGACTATCTCGCCGGATCTGTGACCATTTGTAACCGCAGCAAAAACCGCGTTTGGGTACTGTCCCCCCACGTTCTAAGGGGGGCCTATGCCTCGTTCGATGTCGCTTTGGCCGCTGCTGGCTCTTTTAGCTGGTTGTACCACCGGTTCCTGCAATCCAGGTCGTTCCTCCGGAGACGAGCCGGTGGAAACTACAGATCAAGCTCCCGATACGGACGAAGTGGATCCGGAACCGCTGAACGAAGAATCTGAACCCGCGCCGGGTCCGGAAGAAGCGGACGACCTTCCCACTCCCAACGGCAGCGACGCGGATTCTGATCTGTTGAGCGACGCCGATGAAACGCTTTGGGGAACTGACCCGCTCGATCCCGACACCGACGACGACGGCCTGCTCGACGGCGTCGAGGTTCACGGCGTTCCGAACTACGATTACCTAGGTTCAGGCTGTAGTCCGCTTCACCGCGATGTGCTCATCGAAGTGGACTACCAAGTCAAAGACGGCAAATCGGCCAAATGGAGCAATGCGGTCCAAAACAAATTGGTCGCCACCCTGGCGGATCTTCCCATCGACAATCCCGACGGCACCCAGGGCCTCCACCTGGTGCTCGAAAACGGGGTCGTCCTCGGCGCGGACGAGCGGTGTTATGACGATGAAACTGCCACTTCGGGCACCGTCGCCAACAACCCTTTTCGTTTCCCGGCGCACAGTTTCCGCAAGATCTCTTCCTGCCTCGGCCCCGTTCGTGGAAACGCACCGATCGCCGGGCAGCGGATCAAAGTACAAGCGCCCGCCCCCGACAACAACCCTTGGAACGACCAACTCGAGCGGGCTCAATTCGATTGGTACTCCACCGTTCTGCACGAGCTCGGCCACAGCCTGGGACTACTCCACGGCGGGAATGTCGACCTGAACTACAAAATCAACTACCCCAGCGTGATGAACTACCGCTACGACAGCTCGTTGGACGGGAGCCCCCGAACGTTGGCGGGGACGAAGGTGGGTTATTCCGACGGTTCCTTGGCCGAATGGCCGCTGCAAAGCTGTGACCTGGATGAGGCGCACGCCTTCGATGGGCTCACATTTAGCGACATTCGGTTCATGACCAAAGGCAACGACGGCCTGCAATTGACCGTCGCCGGCGTCGCCGTCGACTTCAACCGGGACGGCGACTTCAGCGACTCCGCGGTAACCGCTACCCTGAGCGAAACGGACGCCTGCAAAACCTTGCGCGATGTAAACGATTTCGCAATCATCGCGCAACGCATGGGCGAACCCTTCGAAGAATACTGGCCTGCGCAATAGTCAATCAGTTTACTATTTCCACGCCGCCCTTGAGAATTCCATTCGCGCATGTCATCCTGCGGCGTGCAATTTCGTATCCCCGACGGCATCGTCCAGATTTCCGAACGCCGCGTCATTCGCGACGGTCGAACGACTGCGCTTACCCCGCTCGAAGCGGACATGTTGCGGACGCTGCTGGAAGCCAACGGGGAAACGGTCGATATCAGCACATTGCTGCAGACGGTCTGGAACGCGCATCCCCACATCAATACCCGCGCGCCGACGTTCACCGCCTTTCGGATCCGGTCGAAAATCGAGCTAGACCCCAGTAATCCCACGCTGCTCCTCACCGATTACGGCCGCGGATTTCGGTTGGTGGTGTCCGCATCCACGGAAGCGGTCGATGCAGGCGTTCTCCCGGCATCGCGGTACCGCAACGCTTTCGTCGGTCGCTCTCACCTTTTGGAGCAGCTTCACCGCGCTCGCCAGCAACCTTTGGTCGTGGTCACCGGTCCGCCCGGCGTGGGAAAAACACGTTTGGTAGACGCGTATCTCGTCGCGAGCACCCAAACCTTTCGATGGTTTGACCTCGAAAATGACCTCGACCGGCTTCCGCATGGCTTAACCGAGGTTCTCACTCAACAACCCCAAGTGGTGGTCCTCGATGGGGCCGACGGGCCGACCGAAGCGTTGCGCGCGTGGTGGGAAGAGATCCGCCACCACGTTCGTTTTCAGCTGATCGTGACCCGCGCCGCCAGCCTCCAGGCGACCAACGAATGGGTGTTGGAGGTCCCCCCCCTACCAGCCGACGAAGCCTTGGAGCTTTACGCCAAACGACTGGAAGAACGAAACCTTACGCTTGATACCAACCAGTTGTCGCCCCTGTTGCGCGCTCTGGACCACCTGCCGCTGGCGGTGGAGCTCACGGCGACCCGCGCCATGCGTTGGAGCCCAAGTCAGCAACTCCGTTTGCTGGAACGAGGCGTACTTCCTGAACATCACGGCACCGGGATCGCACCGCGGAGCACCTCGCTTTCCGCCACCCTCCAGCATCACCTTCAACACCTGTCCAACGAAGACATCGAAGCCCTTGAGTGGATCTCCCAATTTCCCGGTGGTATTTCCGAGGAGGATGTGGTCCTCGCGAGCACAGACGGACCGCTGGCGTCGGTGGAGCGCCTGTACGATCATCACCTGGTGCGGATCGCGTCGGATGGCCGGATCAGCGTTCCACGCTGGATTCGAACCGCGGTCCTCGGCACGCTAAATGCCGAGCGTCGTGCTGACCTGGAGACACAACGCATCGCCTGGGTTGCAGAAACGCTAAGACGACACCCCCATCCCACGGAGTGGTACCGGCGCGAAACGGTAAACCTTGTCGCCATTCTTGCCGCCGGCGCCCCGGACGTGGACCTCGCTCGCAGTGTTGCCGAGTTTGCCTGGGCACGGATCAGTCCCGACCTAGGACTCGAGGCCGCGAATGCCTGGTTTCGCTGGACACAATCCGACGACGCGAGACTCCAACGACTCCAGGCCTACATTCTCCGTTTCGATACCACGCCCAGTGCCTGGGATGTCTCCTTCGAGGACGATCGTGACTGGTTTGTTCGTCAACACGCGCGGCTGACTCCGACACAGCAGACTCGAATGTGGCTGGGAATGGCGATCTGGGAGGAATTCCGCGAACAGCATACCCAGGCTGCGTCGTATTTGGCGCGTGCCAGCGAAAGCCTCCCCGAGAATGATCCTGAGCTCGAAGCCCAGCTGGCGTGGCGACACTGTACCCTCGCCATCGCGGCCCTCGACGAGGAGGCCCTGCTCCGGTACTCCGCGATCGGCTGGACCGCGGCCCAAAAGTGCACCGGGCACGTCCGCCGCCTCAACGAGCGCCGACGCGCCACGGCGCTGGTCCAAGCCGGCCGCGCCGACGAAGCCGAGGCACTCCTGAGGAGCTTGCGGGATGCCTCTGACCCCTTTTCGCAACTCGCCGCCATCGAGGCCGATCTTCTGCTGGAGAGTGACCGCCTCGACGAGGCCATCGCCTTCATCCGCCAGCACTTTCGTGAGTCCGAGGGCCTTTCCTACCGCTTGCGGTACCACCTGTTCACCGGCGACTACCCCAGTGTGCAGGCCTTGCTCGACCGGGGTACCCCAGAGTCCGCCACCCTCCGTCGATACGCCACCGTCGCTCGTGCTGCCCTGCTGCGCGAAAACGGCGATCCGCAGGGCGCCGTCCACCTCCTGCTGCGTGAAACCCCGACGCGGCAGTTTACGCCCAGCCGACGTGTCGACCTCTGCGAACAGCTGCTCGCGTCCGATAAAACCGTCGCGGTACCGGGAAGCGGGCAACTGCCTTTCCGGCAGTGCAGACGGGTTGTCACCGACCACCAGCCGAAACCCGCGCCCATGGTCGGTGACCAGGATCGTGGGGTTGGTGGGATCG
>SYKL01000010.1 GCA_005797785.1 Pseudomonadota bacterium
AGGACCGCGGCCACCGGGGTGGTGTTGGGTCCGGCCACGGCGTCGCCGGTGTAGTCCTTGAAGAACGCCGTGTTGGGGGCGCCCGTCGTGACGTTGGCGATGACGGCCAGGGCAGCGGCGTCCTCGGTGAGCGCGGCAGCCTGGGCGAAGGTGCCCGGGATCTGCATGAGCTCGTCGAGGTCGTCGTCGATCATGGCCTCACACGAGAACCCGAACTGGCGACCGAACTTGGCCACCGCGATCTGGAACTCGCGGGTGTCGTACTCGGCGCCCGGGTAGGCGGTGAGCTGCGGGACGCGCTCGAGCACGGTGCGGCCGCCGAGGATGTCGACCATCTTCTTCGGCTTGAAGTTGCGGACCAGGGTGCGCGTGGCGAACCCGGCCCATTCGGCCTGCAGCGAGGCGTACTGCGCGAGCAGCTCGCGGTCGAGGACGTCGCCGGTGGCGGAGACGAACAGGTCGGAGCTGGCCAGCGCCTCCTTGACGGTGACGGCGGCGCGGATGTCGCCGTCGAAGACCCGCGTCCACAGGCCGGCGGCCTCGACGAGCGCGGACGCGCGTCGGGGGGTGTACTGGCGGCGCGTGAGCGGCGAGACCCCGGAGAGGGACTGGTCCTCGTTGAGCCCGAAGGTCTCGGCGACGCTGATGAGGGTGCTGGTCATCGTGGTCCTCCTCAGACCTTGGCGATCTTGACGCGGATGGTGGCCGGGGCGGTGCCCTTGGCCTCGAGGGCGTAGCCCCACAGGGTGTTGCCGCTCGCGGACGGGGTCAGCACGTAGGCCGAGGTGATGTAGACCGGCGCGCCGACGGCGACCGCGGTGGCGGTGGTGACGGGGACGCGGGGGGCGCCGCCGAGCCACACCGAGGCGTTGCCCTCGACGTTGCCGTCCTTGCCCTCGGCGGTGGCGGTGATCCCGACGAGGGAGCCGACGACGACGGGGGTGCCAGAGGGGGTGCCGTTGGTGACGGGCAGGGACACCTTGTCGGAGGGGTCCGTGGGGTAGAACAGGTCGGTCTTCATGCTCAGGCTCCGATCTTGCTGCGGCCGAAGGTGCCGCCGACGGCGGCGTCGATGTCGGCCTCGCTGATGCTGGGCTGACCCTGCGGGGCGCCGCCGAAGCCGGACACGGTGCCGGCGCCACGGGAGGTGGCGCAAGTGTGGCCATATTGCTTATTAACTCCAGTATTCAGTTGATCGATACGAGCATCTTCACGGGAACCGGTGGTGCGGGTGGAACGGGTGGCACCGGGGGCTGGGGTGGGTATGGAGGCGCCGGCGGCGAGGGGGGCGCTGGCGAGGACGGTTCGGGAATCGGCGGCGACGGTGGAGATGGCGGCGATGGCGGCCGAGGCGGGCATGGCGGCGGCGGTGGCGGCGGCCCCAGCATCGGTGTGAAGTGCGTGACTTCCACGCTGAGCCAAACCGGAGTGACTTTTTCGTTAGGTTCCGGGGGAACCGGTGGCGGCGGACAGGGTTCCCCCGGAGCGGCAGGTTCTGAGGTTAATACGCACGGTTGTTGAGGTTGTCTCGACGTCGAGACAACATCGTTGCGCCCGATTTAGCGGCCGAGAACGTAGTAAAAGTAGAACTGTACTGCGACGATCGACCCGATCAGGCCGCACAGGTCGGCGAAAAGTGCAGCGGGCAAGGTGTGACGCACGTTTTTGATGCCCACGCTGCCGAAGTAGACCGCGATCACGTAGAACGTGGTCTCCATCGAGCCCGAAATCGTGCTGACCAAGTAGCCGGTGTAGCTGTCAGGCCCGATCGCAGGGTTGGAGAGGGTGGCCGTGAGGACTCCAGTGGCGCCGGAGCCTGAAAGCGGACGAATCAAGGCCATAGGAAGGGCGTCGGCCGGTAGCCCGAGTGGGGTCGTGATTGGACCGATCAGGGCCGCGAAGCCGTCCATCGCACCGGAGGAGTTCAGCATTCCGACCATCACCAAGATTCCAACTAAGAAGGGAATAATGCGTGTGCCGGTATTGAAGCCGTCCTTGGCACCCTCGACGAAGCTTTCGTAGACCGCAACGCCGCGCATGTACCCGAATGTCAAAAAAGCGAGGACCAGTGCTGGGATAAGCCAAGGGGACAGCGCGCGACCGAACACTATGGTGAGCGGAATAAAGGCGATGAGGCCGATGAATGCCAGAACGGTCACCCAGGTGGGGTAGCCCTGCTCGGCCTCGGACTCAAAGCCTTCGATGGGGTCAACGGCGGCGGGAACGGGTGAGAAACGCTCCAAAAACTTGCACATCAGCGTGCCGAACAAGGTGGAACATGCGGTGGCAAAGAGGGTGGTGCCGATGATCCCCGCCGGGTCGGTCGATCCAAAGCTTTGTCGCATGACGACCACCCCGGTGGCGAGAATGGTCACGCCGGAGGTGTTGATGACCAAAAAGAGCGCTTGCGCGTTGGTGGCCGTGCCTTTGTGAGGGTTGAGCTTGTCGAGTTCCTGAATGGCCCGAATGCCGAAGGGGGTTGCAGCGTTCCCAAGGCCAAGGGCATTTGCGGACAAATTCATGATCATCGCTCCCATGGCGGGATGATCCGGAGGGACGTCAGGGAACATCCGAATCATGAGCGGACGAATGATCTTGGCGACGATCTTCAACCCACCGGCGTTATCCACGACCTTCATCAGGCCGAGGAACAGCGTCATGCCTCCGATGAGGGGGAGCGCGACATCTAAAACGGCCTTTTTTGCTGAGGCGAAAATGGCGGTGGTTAGGTCCTGCATGGGTGAAATGGGTACGCCGTCGGCGTCTTTGTTTAGATCGACCGCATCTCGCGCGCGATCCAGGAGCCCCCAAATGCCGGTGGTGCCGGGATCAACCTCAAACGGTACGGAAACCAGCAGTTCCCGTCCGGCTGCGCACGCCACGGCAACAAGGATCAACCAGAAGAAGATGCGATTCATACGTTCGGCTCCTCGGCTACGCGTAACCGCTTCGACGCCCGTGCCAGAGCCCCGTTCGTCCGATTTCGCTCTTTCCTGTCAGCGAACGTCACCCCGCCGTAGGGTTTGCTCCGCAGGGTGTTACGCTGTGAGGCGATTTGGGGGCCTTATGGCGCGTGGTTGGGCGATGGGATTGGCGTTTCTTGTGGGTTGCGGTGGGGAAACAGAGGCGGGAACCATCAAAACCGGCGAATCCGGCACAGTGGCCGCGGAGTGCCCGTCGACCGACGCGATCCCCGCGGATCAGGTGATCGCGCGATGGGAGGGGGGGCAACTGACGTTTGGACAGTTGCAGGAGACCGTCGCAGTGGACCTCCGTACGATGGATATCGAGCACGCGATCGGTCGATATGACCTCCAGTCGCAGGCGTTGGACCAAAAGGTTGCCGAGGCCTTGTTGGAGGCGGAGGCCAAGAAGTTGGGCCACCCGAATGTGGATGCGTTGGTGGCAGCCGAAGTCGAGGCGAAGGTTCCTGCACCCACGGACGAGGAAGTTGCCGCTTTCTATCCGACGGTTGCCCGGCGATTGGGAGGCGCAAGCTTGGAGGAGGCCACCCCCATGCTGCGCCAGGAGCTCACCCGTCGCGCGTCGCAGGAGGCCTTCGCCGTGTACCTCGACGCCCTGAAGGGGCGGTCGTCGTTGAAAGTCGAGCTTCCATACCCGGACCTGCCGAAGATCGACGTGCCGATTTCTGAGGCCGATCCGGTGCGCGGCCCGAGCGATGCCAAGGTCACGATCGTTCAATTTGCCGAATATCAGTGCTACTATTGCGGAGTCGTGGCCGACACCCTCGATCGGGTGCACGAGGCCTATCCAAAAGATGTGCGGCTGGTTTTCAAGGACTACACGCTTCCCGGCCATGATCGCGCCATTCCGGCGGGTGTCGCTGCACACTGCGCTGGCGACCAGGGCAAATATTGGGAAATGAATCGGACCCTTCTGCACAATCAGACGGCCCTCGAAGATGCCGATTTGACTAGGTATGGCAAAGAACTCGGCTTGGATAGCGGAAAATATGAAGCCTGTCGCACCTCAGGGAAGTATGAGGCGGTGATCGCAGCCAATGCCGAACAGGGGCAGGCGGCTGGGGTTCGAGGCACGCCTGCATTTTTTGTGAACGGGGTGTTCCTGTCGGGTGCTCTTCCTTTTGAACGGTTCCAAGCCCTGATCGAAAGGGAGCTCGCCCAGGGAAAGTGATACGGTCTACACTGGGGGACTGTGAAAACCTACGCGCCACTGCCAGACGTGATCGGACCGTACCGGGTTCTGCGGCCGATTGCGCGCGGCGGTATGGCCGAAGTATACGAGGTCGAAGATCGAGTTAGCGGCGAACGTTTCGCGCTGAAGTTGTTGATTCAGACCGGAAGCGCGCTGCCTCGCTTCAACAGAGAATATGAGGCGTTAACTCGACTGAATCATCCGAATATCGTGCGAGTGTATCACTACGGGGTTCACGACACTTCGGCTTGGCTGACGATGGAGTATTTGCGCGGCGCTGCGTTGCAGGCTCGGGTAAAGGGTCTCGGCAAACCTGGAGATCCGAAGCGCACCGCGGAAGTCTTGCGCATCATTGGCTATGTCGCGGACGCATTGCACTACATCCACCAACGGGGCTTGATCCACCGGGACCTGAAGAGCGACAATGTCGTGGTTCTTCCGGATGGACGGGTGAAGTTGCTCGACTTTGGTACGGCCCACGTCCACGATCCGTTGGAGCCCATCACCAAGGATGGCGAGTTCGTAGGCACATTCTCGTATGCTTCCCCGGAGCAGTTGACGGGAGGGGTGGTTGATCGCCGGGCGGATCTCTACAGCTTGGGGGTGTTGCTGTATCGGTTGTGCACCGGACAGAAGTTATTTGATACGAATGATCCCGTGCAATTGGCGCGGCTTCACGCGAAGACACTTCCTCGTGCGCCGCGGGAGATCATTCCGGACCTGCCAAAGGGGCTGGAAGATCTGATTTGTTGGCTGCTTCAGAAGCGGGCGGAGGCGCGTCCCGCAGACGCCGCGGCGGTTGTTGAGGCGATACATGCATTATCACCTGAGCCCGATACCCACGGACTAGGGATCCGGGAAAGCGAAGATCAGGCGGTAGGCCGGGAAGCTCTGCTGCTTGACGTGCTTGCCCGTGTAGGTCCGGGTCTTTTGAGCTCCACGGTGTTGGTGGAAGGTGGGGCCGGAAGCGGTCGCAGTCGGTTTGTGGCGGCGGCACTGGTGGCTGCTCGCGGCCGTGGCATCGAGTGCGAGGTCTTCGAAATTGGCGATCAAGAGGCGCTTCCGGCATTTTTCGGGTGGTTGAGCGGGCACGCCATGCCTTTGGCGGATTCGCCGGTCGCCGACCATCGCCATGCTGCGGAGGTGATCACTCGGCAGATTGAAACGTCGGATTGGGAAGGGACCGCTCGGCGTCGCGATGTGGTGCGGCATGCAGCGCGGGTCATTTTGACTGAGATCGGTCGGCGGGAAAATAAGCCATTGTGGTTGGTTATTCCGGATCTCGACCGCTCTGATCTCCGTTTTGTGGAATTCCTGAACGGGGTGCGAAGCAGCGCCAAAGACGCCAGCGCTCCGGTTCATTTCCTGCTTTGCGCGGGTGATGTGGCGACCGAGCGGGATTTGTTGGTGCGCCAACGCCTGCATGATGCGGTTCGGGTGAAATTGGAGCCGCTGTCCGTGCGTGGGGTCGCGTTGACGGTGGGCACGCTGCTTAATCGCCGCCCTCCTCCCTCGGAACTCGCCCGGCGCATCCACCAGGCTACGGGTGGACAACCTGACTATGTGGAAGAGTCGGTTCGCGGCCTGCTGGAGGCCAATCAGCTCGCACTTCGCGGTTTGGACGGAAACCGTTTGGAGTGGTTGTCCAAGGATCACGCGGAACTTCCTCTCGCGGCCTCCGCGCGTGCGTCGACTGAGAGCCGTCTTCGCGCACTTCCGTTATTCCGCCGCCGGATTTTGGAAGCGGTGGCGGCGATCGGCGAAGGCGGTAGCCGCGGTTGGATTGCGAGGGGACTCGGCCTGTCCGACGAGGCGATTGCCGCGGATGTGGACGCTTTGGTGGATGCTGGCTGGTTGACTCTGGACGAAGATGCGGACGATCGGGTGGGTTGGACTTCAGCTTTGTGTCGGCGGGTGGTCGACGGAGGCTCGGATCCGGCGCGGCGGCTGGTCCTGCGGCGGCAGTTTGCGGATGCTCGGGAGACAGAGCGAATAACGCCAGATGTCGTGCGGCTGTTGTTGTCGGTGGAGCGGGTTGAAGAAGCGGCCGCATTGGGCGTCAAAGTGGCCGGCGAGCTCAACGTACGCGGAAGCCCATCGTTGGCGATCGAACTGCTGGATGAGGTTGTTCGGCGGTTGCCGGCGCTGGAAGGGGACCGCCCAGAACGGTTTGCGGACGTGTATGTTTCGCACGCCCGCTGCCTTCAGCTGGTTCGGCCGAGCGACCCGGCGGTGGCGCGTTCTTTGGCCCGAGCAACCGAGCTTGCGCGAACGGACGAAATGCGGGCGCAGATTGGGTTCTTACGCTCGCGCTTCCAATTGGTGATCGGACACTACCCCAACTACCGGAAGCACCTCCAGGAGGCGTGGGAGTACGCGAGTAAGGCAGATATTCCTCGTCTTTCGAGCACCCTGGCGGCTCATTTGGCGCAGAGCTTTATGTGGACCGGCCAGCCGCGCACTGCGGCCGAGTGGTTCGAGCATGCACGGGAGTACGCGGTAGAAGCGGATAATCCCGTTGTTATGGCATACACGGAGGCGGCGATTGCGCCGTTTGAACTCGCGCGGGGCGAGATTGCGGAAGCAGAGCGAACCGCCGCTTCCGCGATGAGTCGGTTTCGCCAGGCAGACCATCCCCGCGGATATTGGGGAGCACTCGCGACTTGGGCCCACGCTTTGCGGGAGCAAGGACGATTTTCTCTGGCGTTGAGTGAGTTGAACCAGGCTCTTCCCGTCGTTCGTGATGCCGAAAGCCCAACGCACTATGTACAGCTGTTGGTGGTTACAGCGCGTTGCGAGGTCGATCTCGCTCGTTTGGGGCGTGCTCAGGAGCTCGTGGATGAGCTGGATGCCTCCGCCCGCCAAGGCGAACATCTGCACATTCGTCTCGAATCCATGTTGCTTCGAGGCCGAATTTTGCTCGCGTCGGGGCAGTATCGTGATTCCGCAGCTGTCCTCAACGATGTGCTCCAACGTGGTAGGAATGCCGGGCTCACGTCAATTGCCGAGATTGCAAGGGCGCTTCTTGGTGAGGCGGCCTGGGCCTCGGGCGAAAAGGACCAAGCGCGCGAGCTGTTTCGCAATGCCTGTCTCGGGTTGATGGGCAACGGTGATCTGACTTCGCTCACGGAGGCGTGCACGGTTCGCGCCCGGGCGATGGCGGAAGAGGAAGATCCAGCCCCATTGTTCCGGCCTGTGGCTGCTCTGGTCGAGAGTCCCACGGCGGCTTTGTTGCGGATCGAATATTTGTTGGCGCGGTCTCGTTGGCTGCGGGCAAAAAATGATGCAGTTGGGGCGTTTCGGGCATGCCGGGATGCCGCCACATTGCTGAACCAAATGGCCTCGGGTCTGAACGATACCGATCGGGCCGCGCTGCGGGTGCATCCTTGGTCCAAACAGATCCGACACGGATTGAAGGCCAGTTAGCTCCCGAGTGGGAGCGGCTGGCGGATAGCGCACGGTGGCTCTTCCATGGCCAAGCGATGGTCAGTTGGCTGCTGTTTTGGGTGCCGGTGTCGGTAGGCGTTGGTGTTGCCGCGTTATGGCTGATTCCAAGCGTTTACGCTGTCGTCCTTGGGTTGTCGCTTTGCTTCATTCGCTTTGTTTGGGCGCTTTGGATGCCGAGCGTGTCTTTCGACCGTTGGGGCTATCATTTGGACGACAGTCAGTTGCGGATCGTGAGCGGGGTTTGGTTTCGGAGGGTGACCAGCATTCCCCGGGGGCGAATCCAACACGTGGACACGCGACAAGGACCTATTGAAGCTTGGTTTGGCCTCACGCAACTTCACATTCACACCGCGTCGGGCGTGGGTTCGGACGGAGTCATTCCGGGCTTAGAACCGCAAGTTGCAGAGTCATTGCGTCAACAGCTGTTGTCTCGGCTGGACGAGGACGCGGGTGTCTGAGTCGCCCTGGCTGCAGCTCCATCCGGCGTCCGTGGCCGTCAATTTGTTACCACGAACCTGGCGTTTCATCCGGAGCGCGTGGCCGTTCCTGGTGGCGATGCTGTATGGTGGCCGCGACGGTATGGTGAGCCTCGTGGATATGGCCCTCCTAACGGTGTTTTTTGCTTCGGCAGTGGGGGGTACGATTGTCCATTGGGCGACCCTACGGTACCGGATGGCGAATGGATTATTGGAAATCAAAAGCGGCTTATTGAACCGTCAGCTGCGAACGATCGATCCCGCGCGCGTGCAGAATGTGGAAATGACACAGAGCATGTTCCATCGGATGGCCGGGTTGGTGGAAGTCCGGATCGAAACCGCCTCTGGTGCCGAGGCAGAAGGGTTGTTGTCGGCATTGACGCGCGAAGAGGCGGCCGCGTTGGTGGATGCCCTCCGAGCGGGCCAGAAAGTGTCGGCGTTGGAACAAGAAGAAGAGATCGTGATTGCGCACGGCCTACGCGAGCTGCTGCTGTTTGGTGTAACGGACGCGCGGTGGGGCGCCGCCGTGGTGGTGTTTGGTTTGTTTCTGGAGGGGATGCCCTTTTCGGGGCCCGACCAGTTGCTGGGTTTGTCGTCGCATGGCTTCGAAATGGCGTTGTTGATCCCGGCGATATTGGTGGGCACTTGGTTGATGAGCACCGTTACCGCCGTGGTTCGTTACTACGGATTTCGATTGATTCGAGGCCCGCATGGGTGGATTGCCGAGCACGGATTGTTTACCCGGCGACGGGTGGAGATTCGGGTGGGGAAGCTCCAGACGGTGACGGTGCTTCAGCCCTGGCTTAGGCGGAAACTTGGTTTTGCCTCCTTGGAGTTTGTGACCGCCGCCAGCCAAGGGCCCAACACACGGTTATCTCAGGCGATGATTCCGGTGGTACCTGACGAACGCCTGGACGAGGTCCTCCGTATTTTGGCGCCGGGCGGCGAGGGATGGGCAGACTTACAACTTCAACCGCCCGATCCCAAGGCTCTGGTGCGGGGTTTGGTGGCTGCGGGCGTTCGGTCTGCACTGATCGCGGGCGCTGCGACCTTCTGGCTGTGGCCGTGGGGGTTGCTTGCGTGGTTGTGGGTGCCAACCTCGCTGTGGATTGCGCGGCTGGACCACCGCAATCAGGGATGGTCTGTGGATGACCACCGTCTGGTGACGCGTAAGGGCTTTCTGGATCGTCGCACGGAGTGGATGCCTCGCGGTAAGGTGCAGTCCTCTGTCGCGGCACAGGGACCCCTGCTTGCGCGCTACGGCCTGGGTTTGTTGAGGGTCCGGGCAGCGGGTTCGGCGGTGACTTTGCCACCGCTCGCCTGGAAAACCTGTGTGGAGATTGGAGCGCGCCTTTCTAAAGCTCGTCGTCCTCTTCATCCTCTTCCGGCGGCGGCGGAGGGGGAAGCGAATGGTACAACGCCACTCCTGCCGACAGGCCCATGACCAAGTGAAATGGGCTTGGCAGCATCAACATCAGCATCGACGACACCGACAGGGTTCCGAAGGCTGCCCAGCGATGTCCGCGTACGAAGCCAATACTACAGGCCAACTGAAGTGCGCCGACCAGCAATGCCAGCAGCGAGACGATCAACATCAGCGTGGTGCCAAGCGAGATCGTGTGGTAAAACCCCTCTTCCCAGGCGGTGTTCAGCTGCGCTTGGAGCAGCAGGAGGAGACCATCGCGGCCCAGGGCCAACGCAAATACAAATTGAATTCCGGCGACCAGGGTGCGGGGCATCTGCTCCGAATAACTGGCGCCTCTCGCGAGGCAAAATGATTTCCCAGGAGTTGAGCGAGGATCTCGAGATTGCGTGCATGGATGCGATCCGCGGCGATGCGCCAAGTCCAACCGTGGCGAGGCGCTTGGAATGGGCGGTCCTTGAGGTACTGCGAACCCACGGAATCGACGACGCTGAAGTGACCGCCAGGAGCGAACGATCGGGGACGGCGGTGCAGATCTTGTTAAAACAGCCGGACAAAACGGTACAACAGTTGGTACTTACGGTCGGCTGAGCGCTCGGAGCCGCTGTTCCAGGAACGGAAGCCGGTCGTTGCCGAAGTACATTTGATCGTCGATAAAGAAGGTCGGTGCACCGAAAGCGCCGCGGGTTACCGCTTCGTCGGTATTCGCGCGAAGGCGCTCTTTGACTTCGGGCAGTTGGGCGCGTTCCACCGCGTCGGCGCCGAACCACTCAGAAAGCAGCGTCGGTTCGCTAAAATCGACGCCGTCCACCCACCATGCGTGAAACAGCCTGTGGGTGGCTTTGGGAACCTCTGCTTCGGAAAGCCCGGCAAGTACGCGCATGGGCAGAATCGTATTCAAAGGGGGCATTGCCATCCGCAGGGGGACACCGTAGTATTTGGCCCACCGCTGAAGATCCTCAGCCATATATCGTGCTTTTGCGATGTTGAACGCGGGGGCGGCATTTTGGGTGGCTTTGAACACCGCCCCGACGAGAAATGGACGCCACCGAAGTGTTGCGCCGCAGTCCGAAACGATCGATTCAACCTGAGTGCTGGCCAGGTAGGAATATGGGCTTCCAACATCATAAAAGAAGTCGACAATCGGCATCGGGAACTCCGCGAGGGGCTTTACATATCGCGGGCGACGCGTGGTGGTAGAATCATCGGGCATGGACAATCGACTGGAATTTACCTTTCACCAATGCCTCGGCCGCGGGGGGTTCGGTGAGGTGTATCTGGCGACTGTGGTGCGTCCTGGCGGATTGTCGAGGGAAATGGCGGTGAAAGTGCTGCGCGCAGGCCTGGACAACGAGGCTGAGGCGGTGCGCCGGTTGCGTGATGAAGGCCGCATGATGATGCTGCTCAACCATCCGTCCATTTTGCGCGCCCAACAGATGTGCAAACTTCAAGGCCGCATTGCACTGTTGACCGAGTACATCGAGGGGGCAGATTTCTCGGTCTTGATCAAGACGGGTATGCAAGGGCCTCCACGCCCGGTGATCGCGGCGATTGGCGAGGTTGCCGATGCGTTGCACTGCGCGTGGAGCACACTCAGCCCGGAGACCGGTCGCCCTCTCCAGTTGATTCATAGAGATTTGAAGCCTGAAAATATCCGCCTGACGCAACATGGACAAGTAAAGTTACTTGACTTTGGCATTGCGCGCTCCACCGAGATCAGCCGCCACGCTAAGACTCAGGCTGGAGATATGCCGTTAACTCCAGGCTATGCGGCGCCCGAGTGCTTCAGCCGCGGTGAGCAGGGACCCGCCTCTGATATTTATGCGCTCGGGGCGACTCTTTATCGGTTGCTGACGGGCGAGAAGCTTTTTGAGGGGATGGACCTCGTCAAGCAGTTTGAAACGGCGGTTTTACCCAAGAAATATCGACCGTGGCTAGAGGAACGTTTTACCAAGCTGCCACCACATCCGGGGATTCGCCACTTGGTCGGGGCGATGTTGGCGCAGGAGACGGTTCAACGGCCCAATGCGACCCAGGTCCATGAGTTGTGTGCGGACCTCGTAGAGAAGCTGGAGGGGCCCAGTCTGGTGCGTTGGACGCGAGAATTGGAGTTTCCACCTCCTCGGACCATGAAGAACGCCCCGCTGACCGGGCTGACGATGAGGGAAGATGCGGCAACCCCAGGGTTTGCCCCGATGCGGTTTTCGCCGCCCTCGATGCCCTCGATGCCCAGCCCGGATTTGGCCGAGGTTCCGGCGCGATCCGATGCGCGGCCGGATCCGGTCCGTGCGGAGTCGATGCCGTCAAAAGCGGTGCAAGATCCGGGCTCTACATTGCGGCAGGCAAAGTCCGATCCGACCCGGGCCCCGCCGCCGTTCGTTCCTGACGGAGCCGTACGCACGGTCATGCCGTCGATGCCCGCGACTCCTGCCGCTCGACCGGGTAGCTCTGGCTCGTTGGCGCGTGTAAATACGCCAAGTCTGCCGCCGACCGTCCCGCCGAAGGCGGCGACACCGGCACCAGTTCAGCGTGTGGCGGCAACCGAAGCGGCGCCTCGACGATCGGGTCACCTTCCGGCAAAGACCGGTAGCGACGGACCCTCGACCGTCATTCGGTCCGCTTCGCAGGCGCCTGCCCCGTTTCTGGGCTTGTCTCCGGCGGACGAACGCACGGGCGAGGAGCTACCGGTTGCCGAGTCGAGTAAGGCCCTTTGGGTAGCCTTTGTTGCAGCTTTGGCCGTGCTGATCGTGGGAATCCTCGCGGTGGCGATCGCGCTTGGATTCTACTTTATGAACTAGGGAGCGTCTGTTTTACCAACTGGCGTCGCGCTGACCAGGGTGGTGGTGCAGGGCAGCGGCCCCTCCGCGATGATCACATCGCGCTCGGCGGCGACTCTCAATTGCTTGACTTCGTCCATATCTTTCGGAGGTTCTAGCTCAAGGCTGCCCCGGGGCTCGGCCGGGAGATTGGAACGCTCGAAAATGGTCTCCCCATCCAGGACGTAGCGAATTCGCCCATCGGAATGCCCCACCATGTGTTTGCGGAGGGCCTCCGCGCCCTCATCGTTCAACCGCACCAGCGTGACAATGCCGTTCATTCCAAGGTGAACTGAAGCATCGTCCACTTGGTCGGCCCGGATCACGGGAGGGGTTCCCTCGGGGACGCCGACCTCATGGATCTCTAGTGCCCCGGTTCGACCGAGGGTTTTTGGGATCTCGGCGGCCACATCGGCTTCGCTCGGCAATCTGGCCTCGAGTGAAAATCCAGATTCCGTAGTGGTGTATTGAGGATCACCCAATCCCATGCGCGCTACGCGGGCTTTGATGAGGTCAAGCGCAGCGGGACATGACGTATAGGTCATCGTGTACCGGTCGCCGTCGACTTCGCGGCCTTGTAAGCCGATGGTCCACATGACAACATAACCGATCAGCACCGATGCGGTGATCATCGCGGGGATGAGGAGGAGAAAGCACCCAATGCGAGTGCGTGGTTGCTCTGGCTGCGAGGTGTCGCTGTCGCTCATGGGCGCCGGGTAACCAACGACGCGGGTGGAGTCGAGCCATCTCGCCGGAGATCGGCTAAACGGCGCTGAGCGGAGGTCGCATGTCGGATCGCGTCGCGGGTCGGGTGGCGTTGGTAACGGGGGCGGCACGGGGGATCGGGCGGTCGATTGCGCTCGCACTACGCCGGGAAGGCGCTCGAGTCGTGATCGCCGATCTGGACGAGACGGCGGCGCGGGGAGCGGCGGGCGAATTGGGGCTTGACTGGCGGAAGCTCGACGTTCGGCAACCCGCGGAATGGGCGGACGCAGTGGTGGCCATCGAGCGGGATGTGGGTGCCATCGATATTCTCGTAAACAATGCTGGAATCATGTCTTTGGGGGAATTCCTGGGCCTGCCGGACGCGGTCGATCGCCGGCAATTCGAAGTGAATGTGTTTGGTTTGGCCTATGGAATGCGCGCGGTGCTTCCAGGGATGTTGGCTCGCGGTCGCGGCCATGTCATTAATTTGGCTTCGGCGGCCGGAAAAGTGGGAACGCCTTATGCATCGATGTATTCGGCGACCAAACATGCGGTGGTTGGGCTTACCGAAGCCGTCCGGCTGGAGCATCGGGGATCGGGCGTTCATTTCACGTATGTGATGCCGACCTTGGTAAACACCGAGCTGATCGCCGGTTCGAAGAAACCGCTGTTTCCGCCCGTGGTTGAGCCGGACGAGGTTGCGGATGCGGTCGTGCGATCGCTGGAAACGCGCGAAGTGGATGTGTACGTTCCAAGGATTGGTCGGCTGCTTTCGGTGGCCCCAGCGATTCTCCCGCGCCCAGTTTATGAGAGTATCGGCCGAGCGCTTCGGCTGATGGACATGTTCGCCTCGATCGATCGGGATCGGCGTGCAGCCTACGATCATCGCGCATTGAATCGATAGAAAGCGGTTCTCTTTGCCTTCGAGAATATAACTAAGAGTTTCGTTGACGAGAAACGAAACTCTTAGTTACAGTGGCGTGGGAGTGAGAAATGGAACCCGATGACGAACGACGGCTGACTGCCGCCGAGCTCGAGATCATGCGCGTGTTGTGGGACCGTGGGGAGAGCACCGTGCACGACGTCGCCGACACCCTCGGGGGAGATCGGGCGTATACCACCCTTTCTACGCTGGTTCGGATCTTGGAGCAGAAGGGATTCGTGCAGAGCCGGAAGGACGGTCGCCGGCATTTGTATTCGGCGGTGACTGAAAAGCGTTCGTACGAGCAGTCCACCGTTCGAGATCTGGTCCGGAGGCTGTTCGACCGGCCGGCTTCGGTGGTTCGCAGCCTGTTGGAATCGGGTGCGATCGATGAGCGGGAATTGGAGGAGATCCGGCAGCTGATCGACCGGAAGGACAAACCATGAGCTTCTGGTGGACCCTACAGGGCCTGTTGATCGCCGGGGCGGCGTTGGACTTTGCGCTGCCGTGGGCTGGGGCTCAAGGTGCGGTGTTGCGGAGCCGTGGTTTATTGGGGTTGGCGCTGGCACTTCCCTTGGTGTCGCTGACGGAGGAAACCCCGGTGACCTGGGCGCCAACGGCGGAAGTGTGGAGCACTCGGGGCGAAAGTGCGGACGCACCTTCGGTGTCGGTGGCGCCAATTTCCGCGCAGGAGATGAAGGTGCCGACCTCGGTGAGTGCCCTGCCCTGGCTTGCGACGCTGCCCGGAGGGATTTGGGGCGTGGGATCGCTGGTCTCCGTGTTGTGGCGCATTCGGCGCGCTGAGCGGTGGCGCCGGGTTGGCCGTGTCCAAGTCATGGTCTCGGGTGACAGTCAGGTCCCTTGGTCGTTCGCAGTGTTTGGTTCGGCGTACGTCGTTCTCGACGTCGAGACGTTCGCCGACCCGGCGCTGCGTGCCATTGCGATCTCGCACGAACTTCAGCACCATCGCGCGGGCGATACCGCTTGGGCGTGGTGCCTTTGGGCCGTGGGCGCGCTTTCCGCGATCAACCCGGCATGGTGGTTCTGGCGTGCCCGCATTGTGGAATCGGAGGAGGTCGCCTGCGATGCGGCGGTCATCCGCGGAGGTGTCGCGCCCCGGGAGTACTCGCTGGCGCTGGTGTCGGTGGGCGCGCGGTCCCCGCAACTCCGGGCGTTGATGTCTGGTTTTTCGAGTCCGGTGTGGAAATCACAACTGGGAAGGAGGGTGGACATGATCTTGAACTCTAAGAGCTCAAGTGCACGGTGGACGTTGGTTGCGGCTTTTGCGGGAATAGCAGGGGTTGCTTGGGCGGGGGATGGCTTGGTGGTGGATCACCGGGTCGATGAGGCGCAGGTGCGCGCCGCAGTGGACGGTGCGGGTTCGGCGTCGTTTCCGCTGGTGGTGAACGACGCGGTTGTGGCGCAGCTGAATCGCTTTGTAGCGACCCCCAAAGGGCGCCGGTTTGCACTGCGCAGCCTGTCGGATCGGGAAGCCCATCGCGAATTCATCGAGGGAGAAATACGTAAAGCGGGACTCCCGATCGAGTTGGCGGCCGTACCCTTCGTGGAGTCGGGCTACCGCAACCTGACGGGTGCAGAGCTGTATCCGGACATTCCTCCTGCAAAACGCGGCGCTGGCCTGTGGATGTTCATTCCGTCCACCGCCCGGATGTACGGCCTGCGAGTGAACGCAAAAGAGGACTTGCGGCTGGATATTCCTCGGGAGACGGATGCAGCTATTCGCCTTCTCAGTAGCAACTACGCGCAGTATGGCGATTGGGGCTTGGCATTGGCGGCTTACAACCAAGGGCCACAGGCGGTCGATGAGGCCATTCGTACCCAGGGCACCCGCGACATCTGGAAATTGATGGAGTCGGGAGCCCTGAATTCCTACTATGCCCAAGTGATGGCGGCGGCGATTCTCTTGGAGGATCCGTCACTCATCGAGTGATCAGCCGGGCAGCTGTTTGGCTCCAGCAGCCGCAGTATCGGGGGCCGCGGGAACGCGCTCAAACGTCAGATCATCGCCTTCGACATCCACTTTGATGGTATCGCCAGGCAGATAATCTCCCCCCACGATCGCTCGGGACATGGGGTTCATCAAATATGTGGTGATGGCGCGCTTGAGCGGCCGTGCACCATAGAGTGGGTCAAACCCGGCATCCGCCACGGCGGTCTTGGCCGCATCGGTGACCTGCAGCTTGAGATCGCGTTGCGTGAGCAATTTCGCGACGCGCTTCAGCTGAATCGTGAGGATCGAATCCATGTCTTTGCGGGTGAGTGGATCGAACACGATCTTGTCGTCGATGCGGTTGAGGAACTCGGGTCGGAATTGCCGAGCGAGTTCCTCTTGAACCGCCTTTTGGGCTTTGTCGCGATCGCCCGCCGCTTCCATGATCCGGTGTGAGCCGACGTTGCTCGTCATGATCAGCACGGTGTTCTTGAAATCGACGGTGCGTCCTTTGCTATCGGTGAGGCGGCCGTCGTCCAACACCTGAAGCAGGACGTTAAATACGTCGCCATGCGCCTTTTCG
>SYKL01000098.1 GCA_005797785.1 Pseudomonadota bacterium
ACTGCTCGCTGTGGCCCAAGAAGCGCCCATTTCCACGGAAACGCCCATTTCCGTGGACGTAGTGCAGGAGGTCCCAAAACCGGAGGTTCGCGGCCACATCGACTGGCAGGGGCATCCCGCGATGCACATCCCTTGGACCTTCTTTCAGAAAGGGCTTACCGCGAAAACTCCAAAGATGAGTTATCGTCACCAGTTTCGTCAGGTGGTGTTCGAACCCGACCTGCGCGAATCCGGGGTGCGCATCTTCCTGGTCGCGGCGATCGCGGAAGAGAAAGCCCGCAATCCAAAGCAGGCTCGAAAACTGATCCTCCAGCAGATCGCCTACATCAACGATTTCGTTGCCGCACATCCCGAACACTACGCACTCGCTAAAACTCCCGAGGAAGCGCGAGAAATCATAGCGACCACCGACAAGATGGTGCTGATTCACTCGATCGAAGGCGCGCACCTTCTCCTGGAACATCCCGAAGATGCGCAATTCTGGGCCGATCAGGGTGTCGCGTTGATGACGTTGATCCATCTCCGCGACGACGAACTCGGCGGCGCCGCCCTACTGCCGGGAACCCTCGGTCGACTCGTCAATCCGCGAGGAGCAAAGCATCTTCGCCGCAACGAACGACGGGGACTCACCCCTCGCGGGAAAGCCGCGATCGTCGAGCTCGCGGACGCCGGGATCTTGGTCGACTTTAGCCACATGACGCGGGATAGCCGCGCGGATGCCCTGGCGGTCACCGCTGAAAACGGAATTCCTCCGCTGCTCACCCACGGAAGCCTCGCTTCGATCCGCGACACCGATTGGGCGATCACCGAAGCGCAGCTCGTCGAAGTGTACGCCCAAGGCGGGATCTTCGCGATGGGGCTCAGCGGTCCGAAACTGGTCCCTGATCGCCCACAAATCCCGATTCCCGACCATTGCGTCGGTTCCATCGACTCTTGGGCGTTTCACTACCAAAGGGCTACCCAGGTATTGGAGGCCCACGTCGGAGAAGTGTTCGGCGATCCCACACTCACCGTCGATTCGCTCACCGAAGCGCAACGCACCGCGCTGTCGGTCGGTTGGTCGTCCGATTGGAACGGCTTTTTGTCTCACTCCGAACCCAAATACGGTCGCGGACGCTGCAAACCGCTTTCCGAGCTGACCGATCCGCTTCCGATCGACACTCTGGGCTTGGCGCATCCGGGCATGCTGCCACAGCAGTGGAAACGGTTGGAAGAAGCGGGAGTGGACCTCGATCCCACGCAGCGTTCGGCGGAGCGGTTTCTGCAACTGTGGGAACAGGTCCTCGCACGGTGATCTAGGGCCTATGCCGCAGGTTTCCCGCTCATCGCCCGTACCGCGAACCCCACGATCAACCCGAGCGAGCCGCCGCAACACAGGCCGCTACCGGGACCGCCGATCACCCGTCCCACCATTTGTCCCTGTTCGAACGAAGTAAAACTGCCCCACCCTCCGGAGCTCAACACCTGAGTCAAGGCCAACAGGTCGGGGAGACTGGAGAGAATGCCGCATCCTCCACACAAAATGGAGCAAATCACCACGGATAGAATGACCGGTCGCACGCCTTCCTCCTCGTGGGAGGGAGCGTATCACTCCGCCTCTCGCTGCGTTGCCTGCCCTCCACGCGCCAGGCGGACAGAGGGACGCGCAGCGGGTGTCCGCGGACACAACCCTATGATCTACCTGGCTTTTAGCCCGCGGACACCGAGCGCGAAGGCGCGAGCCCGGCGGAGGCCGGCCCCGAAGGGGAGGCGCCCAACCGAACCCCCGCTTCCGGTTAAGCTCCTGGAGAGGTGATCATGGGTCCGCTTGCCCCCCGTTTTGCGCTACTGTCCGCGCTGTGGTTTGGATGCAGCACCAGCGCCGCCCCCATGCCGCCTGGGAGCCCTTCCGGGGTCGCCCCCGAGGCACCGGTGCTCGGCGAGTTGGCGTACGCCACAGGGCATTGCCAGCGCACGGAGCGACTGCTGTTTGAGTGTGCGGTCGACAGCGGAAAGTTCATCTCCCTGTGCATCTCCGCGGATTTCCCAAAACCCGGCAGCGAGCTTCAGTATCGCTTCGGTCCGAAGGAATCCCCGGGGCTGCGTTTTCCAGAGGATCCCACACTCTGGCGCGGGGCATTCCGGTGGCAGCGGGTCAACTACGTCCGCAGCGCTGCGTACGAAGTCCAGTTTGAACAAGACGGCCACACCTACACCGTGTTCGATCAAGATACCCTGGGCACCGAACAGGACAATGGCTCAGGGGTTCGGGTCGAGAAAGGCGGCAAAGCGCTGGCGACGCTGCTCTGCGCGGGCGACCGGAAGTTGGCGATCGCGGACTTGGAAGGCGTATTAACGGCGCAGTGAATGCCTTCTCCGCGATGGGTGCCGGAGCCACCCCGCCCTGTTCCGGAGGCGTCCCATCGTCCGCTATCCAGGAAGGGTCACTTCCAGCGAAACCGGCCGATGATCCGGCCGTGTATCGTCGTCCGGACACCACTCCGCATCAGGGGTTAAAATACTTGAGTCCGGCATCCAATACAGGACTTCCACACTGACGAATGCAAAGTCCAACACGGAATTGTAATCGCTGCACTGGGTCTTCGAGAGCACATCCGGTCGAACCCAAGTCCAATCGCCGTTTTCAACCATCTTGTCGTAGGCTGGATCGTGGTCATCGGTCGTAACGCTCCAGTCAAAATTGTAGTCGCCAACGGCGATCACAGGGAGACCCTGGGATGTAACCCAGGCATTCAACAGCTCCGCCTGCTCGCTCCGGCCTTCCGAATCCGATCGCCAAAGGTGATTGACCATAAATAAAAACTCCCTTCCTCCTTCCCGTACGCGCAGGTGAACCACCAATGGCGCCCGGAGGGAGCCGTTCAAATTGACGTCCTCCACCTCAAACTCATCGACCTTCTCAAAGACCGATGGGTCCCACAGAATCAACAGGCGATCGGAATATCCGGTGGTCCCCAGCACGTAGTCAAAGGGCTCCGCCCCCGCCATCGTTGCCAACGAAGGCGCCCATTCCGCCTCGGTTTCCGAGAGTCCCCACAAGGACACCCCCTCCACCGCCGGAAACACCGAACCGATCCCCTCGATCGTGGCACCGCCCGACTCCAGGTTCCACCCACCGGCGGTAAATGTCGGCTTCAGCAAGTCCCCCGTATCGTCGGTATCGATCCCATCGGTTTCCAGCGTGTCCGTCTCGACGGCGTCCGTTTCGACGACGTCCGTTTCAGCGGTGTCCAGGTCGTCCGTGTCCGCGATCTCCGCCGAGGTACACGCGCCCAGCCCGCAAAACACCATCGTACTCAAACACCAACGATCCATCCGACATGGTCGAAAAACCATGGAACACCCCAAACGATGCGGTTGTCCCCTACAGATAACCAACACAGCATCCATCCAGAAGCGCATCCTTTGAATACAAGATATGCGAAAATGCATGCCACTGGATCTAACGCGCCTGCAAGTATTCTCCGTGGTGGCCGCCGCCGGTAGTGTTAGCCGTGGAGCTACCCTTTTGCGCATGCAGCAATCCACAGTGAGCCGCTCCATCGCAGCACTGGAAGAGGAGTTCGGCGCTCCACTGTTTGAGCGGCGAGCGCGGGGGGTGTCGCTTACCGAAAAGGGACAGCGGTTGCTGGAAGCCAGCGCCCCACACTTATCAGCGTTGGAGCGTAGTATTTCGGAGGCATTCACCACACCGGCGGGACCCGGCATCCTGCCCTTGGGCGCATCGGAGGTGATCGCCACGGCGCTGTTGCCCGAGGTGCACACACAGTTGTTCGCTTCCGACCCACAGACTTCTCCGTACGTGCTCGTGGCGCCGTCGGACGTCCTGGTGGAGCGAGTGCGCGGCGGTGGACTCGATTTTGCGTTGGTCATGCACGCGCGGCGAGCGCCGGGGATCGGCATTCGATCGTTGCTTCCGCTCCGGCACTTTCTGGTGATCGGAGCCGCCTGGGCAGACGACCGCCGCATTTTGGCTCGGTTCATCGGTTCGCGGGAGGTGGAGGACCCCGGAAATCGGCAATTTCCGACACTCGATCGGCTCAGATCTTCCATTCCTGAGGCCACCATCACTGCCTCCTGCAACAGCTTGTCGGCGCACAAGGCGATGGTGCTCGCTGGGCAAGGAGTATCCGTTCTTCCTGAGTTTTTGGTACGGGCGGAGCTGCGCACGGGTACACTCGTCGCCGTTTGGCCTGAGCCAATGGCGTTCCCGATGTTGTGCCTTTCTAGAACCGGCACGGTGTGGACCCGAAGAGCACGAAGATACCTGGAGATCGTGGAAGAGCGACTGCAGCTTCCCGAGGACGCAGGTAGTCAATCCGATTGACCATCACGGCCGGGAAGGGGCCACACACGACAAGCCCAGCGAAAGTAGAGCTCCCACGTAGAAAGCGAACCAAGCTCACATCAAAGCGAGCGCGCCATTGTACCTGAGGTCCGATTCAAAAATTCGCCAAAACAATATTCCATCCTTAGCTTCGTTCGAAAGTTCGAGCTCAACTACGGCCACCCGGCCATCCTCAGCGACGGCCTTCAATCGTTGATGCCGGTTCTCCACAACACCGAGAAAGGCCATTTTACCCGCAGAAAATAAGCCATCACAGGGGCCATCGATTCGATCGATGAGGTCTTGACCGGGAACGGAATCCACTACATCAGCATAGACAGCTACCAAGGCGACCTCTGACGAGTTGCAGAGGTACAACAAGCTCTGGGTCGGCGAAGCGATCGGAGCGGACGGTGCAACGAACATCGACAGCGCAGCCACGGAGCCCCCAAATCCTGTCGCTCCCGCTGGAGGACTCGCCGACTATGCCGGCACACAGGCCAACCGACTGTTGCAGAGTGCTTCAAGTGGGGCGCAAACGGAACGAAGCGCGACAGCGGGCGGCAGGGCGCCGAAGGCGGTCGCCGAAAAGCGAAGCTTGTAGGCGACGGAACCCCGAGAGCACGCGGTCGGCCGCCCCGCGGCCGAGTCGCCCAACGTTCAAGACCGGGTACGATACGCCCGAAAACTCAATGTGAAGCGCAGATCCTCGTCGCACAAAGGCCGGAACCTCGGATCGTGGACCACACGGAGCACACGATGAATCCCCGCATCGGTTGATGCACACCGTCGCACAGTGGCTTCGCCCACCTGAAAACGGCGAGCGATCTGCGCGGTCGGGAGGGTGGTTAAATGCCGGGCGGACCGCAGCAACAGGCCGCGCGCCGCTCCATCGCGGCGGAGATCGTCCAGGGTGAAACGCGTCAACGCGCTCACAGCGGCCTCAACCGCATCCAATGAAAACTCACCGCGGGGAACGGTCGGGAGAAAGGAGCCTGTCACTTTGGTCGAAGGATCGGACGACACATATGCGTGGAAGGCGTGAGGATCCGCAACAGGCGAACGAAGCGGAAATGGTGTCAACCCAAGATCGTCATGGTAAGACGAAAATGGCCACGCCAAAGGATCGTGGACGAGGCCTTTTCGGCAAGGATTGAGGTAGATGTACCTCTGGGTGCGTTGGCCGTGTTGTTCGTCGAGGATGCGTTCGGGTTGGTGGCGTTGCTCCCACACGATCCCTCGATCCCCACGGCGTGCGTTTCGCCATTGCGCATAGCTGTACATGACGCGTCCGAGGGCGACCTTTTCCATTTCGTACGTTTCAATATGAATGTGGTCCGGCATGAGGAGCAGCGCTCGAAAACGAGGAATGCCGCGCACGATTCTGTCCCAAAGCGCTTTGGCTTCGGTCCAATTGCGGAACAGAAGGGTGCCGTGAGCGGCTCGGGGTGCGGCATGCCACATGCACGGGCGAGAGCAAAGCACAGGCCAACCCGCAGGAACGGTGGAAAGCCACTTTTGTGCGGTGTGGTGACGGACGTCCGGCAGGCGGCCTGTGGGACGCCCGCAAAAATGGGTGGTCTGCCGCGGCAGGTGGGGGAATTTGGCGGGTGACCAACAGCAGACCCGGTGAGACGATCGGGTTGGGGTGAGCGTCCGTGAGGGCGCGATCCCGAAACCGTCGTTTTCGAGTAGCGTGCGAGCGCAATGGGTTGAGAGCAGATCATTTGGAGGGGTCTGCTGTTGAAGAGGCGCCGAAACGTGGTGGCTGCCGCGGCAGACGGGGCGTTTTGGCGGGCGCCGCCGAGACGTCCGGCGATACTGAAGGCGCAATTCTGCGAAAACATCTCATACTCGCCCGCTATCCACCTTCGGCAGCCGCGCGCCCAGCGCATCCAATGTGGTCCACACCTGCGCGATCCCCTGCCCCAACACCGAGAAATCGCCGCCCCCGGTGACCACGATCTTGTCGAAGGATCCGCGAAAGGCCTCCGCTACCTGCGGCATGGTCACCGTCAACATCAGCTCGCGAAGCCGCGCATCGCTCACTTCACCCATCGCCAGCCGTTCGAGTCGGGTCATTTCGGCGGCGGTTTGTCGGCGAATGCGCTCGGCTTCCGCATCGTGGGCCGCCGCGCGCGCGGATGCGGCCGCACGCTCCTCGGTTGCAGTCAGGTCGGCCTCCAACGCCTTGCGCGCGATCTCTTCGTTCAACGCCGTTTGTTGGCGAGACCGCTCTAGGCCCGATTCGAACTTCAGACGCTCGGATTCCTCGTGAGCCGCCAATTTGATCCGATGTTGCTCTAAATCAGCCGCTAACTTGATCTTTTGCTGTTCAAGGTCACTGGTCAACTTGCGCTGCGCCTGTTCCATTTCGAACTTCAGCTGCTTCGACACGAGATCCGCCTCATGTTGTTGGGCACGTTCGGCGCGTTCACGCTCCGCTTTCAACCTGGACTCTTCAAGCGCCATCATCTCTCGGCGCGAGTCCTCTCCGGCGCGCTTGAATCCCTTTTCCTCCTCGAATTTTGCCATGTGAACCTTGGCTTCCGCTTGAAGTGCTGTCAAAGCTAGGCTCTGCCGGTACGGCGCCTGCAGGCGCTCGAACACCTCCGACGACAATACACGTACATCCTGAATTTCAATCGTATCCAACGCCAAGCCCCACCCACCCTGGGCGCCGTCCTCCAACCGGCCCGAGCCCTGAACCACCGGCGCCACCTCGTGCATAAGTTCGGACGCCAACGCATCTTTGCGCTTGGTCATGCACTCTTCGAGGGTCAGATTGGCCACCAAGCGACGGGTGGCCCCGACAAACATCTCCCTCAAAATCGACGCTACGCCCTCGGGATCCCCCAGATCCAGCATCCGAAACGCGATCAACGGCTCCACCACCCGAAACACCGCCAATCCCGCCACCGCCACGCCGATCTTCTCGCGGGTGACTTGATCCGCGGTAAATTGAAGGCGACGAACCCTCGTATCCACCAGCGCCACCGCGTCGCCCGGCCACTGAAAGATGGAGCCACCCTGCGCGTGGAAAACCACCTTTCCATTGCGGATCACGACGAGATGCTGGTGCGGCTGTGCGGTGACCCAACCCCAAGTGGATGCCTTCATTTGAACCTCCCGCCCTCCGCTTTGCAGGCGCTGTGCCAACGTACGAACGCCGAGGATCGGCAATCGGCCGCGAAGGGCGATCGAAAATGGAGCGGAGAGTGATCGACAATGGATCACACCGGTCCATTTTTGATCGGTGTTGCGATCACGGATTACAACCCGTTTACAACGCGCGGTGGCGAACCGGCACCGCCGCAATCGTGGGCGTTTTCTGACGACGACCGCCTTGGACAAGGCTGGAGGTTGGATGAGCTGGAACCGGACATGGCTGCACAGAGGACGACCAAGCAGCGTGCCTTTCGGACTGCGACGCCCATTTTTCCGGCATGTCGGAGGAATGCGGACGGTGCGTTTTTGAAGCTTCGGAAGCCCTGCGCTGAAGCCTGCTCAGAATAGGGCATTGGAGATTCGTACATGTGGCTGATGCTGCTCGTCCACCTCAGCCGCGCGATCTGCCCGAAAGGCACACATGAACTTCCTCCGGAGCCCGAACGGCTGGTGGCGGCGGGACTGACCTACGAGGAAATTGTCGGTTCGACCGGCTGTGTTAGCAGCAACGCGCGCCGCTACCTCGTACATGACGAGCAAGCCGTGGTTCGCGTCGACGCCGAAGGGACCATTCGAACGCACCATCGGTTGACATGGAAATGGAACCGCGACGCCATCGCCCGTACCCGGGCCGAGATCGCCGAGCTCCAAACGGCGCTCCGCACCGGTGCTCCCGATTCGGAATCGCTGAAGGCGAAGATAAAGTCACTCCGACGCTCACTTCGCGAGGATCGACGCCAAGCGAGTTGGCACCGGTTCTGGTGGACGATGAACCGTTGGGTGGGACGAAAAGAGGATGAATCCGCCGCAACAGCGTACAACGCAACCCTACGCTCGTTGTGACACATGTGACCAGACAACGGCGAATGCCTTTCGCTATCCTAACTTTCGTCCGCTGCCTCGGTTTCCACCTTCAACAGGCGGTTGTGAACATCTGTGACCGGACCGTCCAACGCCGGCGCTAAATTCATAACGAAACTCATTTCTCGGAGGGAACATGTTCAACGATCTCGATGCTGAGTGCACCCACGTCGGCTTTGAAATCCCTGATTCGCCTTCCACGAAAGCGGATTTGCGCCGGACGCGCAAGACCGACAGCTTTGAGCCGCTGCTTCCGGGCGCCTGCGACCTGTCGCCCACGGAACTGGCGCGGATAAAACAACTCTCTGAGCGGCATTTCCAGGCGCCGGCATCCGAATGCCCACAGTGCCGCGGAAAAGTAAAGTAGGTTAACCACTTCACGGCGAACGACCGCCGACGGGACGACCCCATTGACGAACGGCGACACCTTCTTCCACGAACTGCAACACGCACTCAAGCCAGAAATTGGCGAAGTTCGCCGAATTCTCGTCGGCGCCGACTCCTCGATCGCCGAAGCGGTCAAATGGAACTCGCTCAGCTACCGCACCACCGATTTCTTTGCGACGGTGAACCTTCGTTCGACCGATCGCCTTCAGTTGGTGTTTCACACCGGTGCAAAGGTAAAAGCAACGGCGACCAGCGGCATTTCCGTTCCCGATCCGGCAGGCCTGTTGAAGTGGCTGGCCAAAGATCGCGCGCTGGTGACACTCGGGGTGGGGCCCGAAATCGCTGGAAACCAAGCTCACTTTGAGGCGCTGGTGCGCGAGTGGATCCGGTGGGTGTGAGCGACAGCGAGAGAATTGGCCTCGGAAGGCCGAGAGGTTGAGTTAGGGATCGCGTTGGGCCCTCACGTCTCGACCGACACCGTCCGGATCCCGACCATCGCACCATCGGCGGTCACCCCAAACACAAACACCTCGATCGCCCCCATCAAGTGGTCGCCGGAGCGTACCCCCACCCGAAACACCTGGGGACTGGCCAACTGGGTCTCAAAAACCGTGCGTAGGGCCTGCCATTTTGGCGCGTCCTCGCGTTGACTGTCCTCCCACCAGTCCTGCTCGACGGTGTAGCGATCGAAAAACCACGCCAGCGACGACGCTTCGGGCACACGTTCATCCCAGGTGGGTTGATCTTCGCGTTGCAAATAGGCCGCTTCCAAGACGGTCATCGCGTTGGCCTCGGTAACCGTGACCGCGTTGGGTAGCCCCCAGATGTCCAAAGGGTAGTCGGACTCGCTCGTGAACCACAAGCCCGCGGTAGCGATCTCCAAGGCAGGAAGGGATTGTTCGCCGGTCAGCAGCACCACCGGATGGGCCGCCCCATAGTCCGCCAACCGTTCGATCGCGGTGGCACCCACATAAGGAACCAAGGCGACATCTTCGACGAGCCCGAATGGACGATTGTCGAGGATCCCCTGTGCAGCGCGGGAATCGAGGGGGACGTCGTCGTCGAGTTCGGCTAGGGTCGCGCCGTTGGCGACCCGAAGAATGTCCACCGCTTCCTGTTGGGTGAGTTCGACCCCTTCGACCACTCCATAGAGGGGTTCGTCTGGGAGGATCCAGCCCTCCGCTTCGGCATAACTGAGCAACGATCGTAAGGTGGCGTCACCCACCTGTTTGACGGCGTCCACCTCGGCAATGTCGCCATACCGATCATCATCGCCAGTTCCGAAGGTCCCGTCGGGGCCGTTGCGGTGAGCGATCAGGTTCGTTGCAGCGGGGGAATCCAGTGCAGCGTCCACGTCAAGAATAGTAAAAGTGGTTGACGAGTCGTTCAGGAACGCGAGCACGCCGGAAGCCTCGGGCGTGCCCTCTTCGATCACGCGGGCGGTCTCAGCATCGTTGAACGCGGCTTGATCCGGTGCACAGCCGAACAACGCGAATACAAACACCACAAAACGGGACATCGTTCACCCACGTAAACCGGGCCGCCGATTAACGTGCTCATCCGCCGCGTCAACGCCACATGCAGCCTAGTGGTCGACCGCACTGAAAACGATGGGTTGACGTCGACTGGGCTCGGCCGATTTCGCTGACGCAGGCGGTCTACAAAGTCACAGCGGTCGACCACTGTTCGCACATGGTCAAGTCACTTGACTACCTCAGCAACTGGTGTAGTCGAGCGGGTGAGCGTCCTGAGAGTCCGGGCAACCGTCCAAATCGGTGTCGGATTGGTTCGGATCGGTGTGAACGACAAGGAACTCATAGGAGTCGCTGTGCCCATCGCCATCGGTGTCCATCGCGTAGGGCGACGTTCCCGCAGCGAGTTCGCTCGTCGCCAGCATCATGTCGCCATCGCTGTCGGCCATACCCGGCGAAGCCGAAGAATTTGGGTTGTAGCCGAATTCCGTCTCCCAGGCGTTCGGCAGTCCGTCGTTGTCGGTGTCGGCAAAGATCGTGGGGGTTCCCGCGGGGCCGCCCAGACCGCCGATGTCGCTGCGGGAGCCATCACCATCGAGAATAGAAGGATCTCCTCCGTTTCGGAGAACCGAGGTGGGAGTTGGAAAGGTAGACCACGGACTCCATAGGTATACGCCCCACACCGTTCCAGAGGCCGGTCCTGGAATGTTGACGGCTGGGACGGCCAACGTCGTGGTTCCCTCCTGCAGCCCCGCGCACGAGGAGTAGCCCACCGCCCCCGAGTACTGGGAGGTGTACGTCACATTGTTGAGGATCGACGCCGCATGGTGCGTGCCACCGCCGTCCGCCGGGCAACCTGTCCACAACATCAGCGTGTTGTGGACCGTGATCGCTCCTCCTTCGCCGTTGAACAACCCGCCCAAGACCGACACATTCTCACTAAAGGAGACGTTGAGAAACGAAAGCGATCCTCCGGTTTGGTGCACCGCACCGCCCAACGGTGCGCTGGTGTCCACCACGAAGGAGTTGGTCGCCGAAACCGCACCGCCTTGGTTTTCGATACTTCCACCCGACACATAGGCCAGACTGTCGGTCCACACGGCGTACTGCACATCGATCGTCGAGCCCCCCGCCACGTACAGAACTCCACCCTTTAACGCCGAAGAATCCTCGACCAGGCTGCCTGAGATCGTCACATCGCTGGCATCGTCCACGTGCAGAAAGCCACCGTGCTGCCCGCGCACATCCGCCGCATCCAACGTCTCAAAATCGCCACTCGCATCCGAAACCCAAACCGGGCTTTCGGTCGTCGATTGAACGCTTTCGAAGTACACATTGTCGATGCCAAAGTAAGCATCGGCGATCGCTAGAGCGCTACCTTGGGCATCGGAGTCCTTGATCCAGAGATCGTCCATCCAAAAGCTGCCGCCGGATAGATCGATCAGGCGATCAGTGGTGATAGCGTTCTCTACGTACAGATGCGTCGCGGTAACGTGGCCAAGGTCCGCATGGATCAGGGTGTCACCTTCAAAGTCGTCGATCCGAACATTGAAGAGGTTGACGCTGCCGTAGTTGGTGATCGACATCCAATCGCCGGTGGTGACGCCGGTGCCGGTGAAGTCGAGGTCGATCAAGCCCAAAAGAGCACCGTCCAAAGCGATGGAGGTTCCCGGATCCAGATCGACGTCTGCCCCGTTTCCGAACACATTGACCACGGCTGCATCCAAAGCAACGTCGATCGCCGGATAGGATTCCGTCCCAATCAAGCAGACATATCCGCCGTAGCTGGCATTCTCGATCGCGGCGCTGACATCGCCGCCGCCGGGCACGATCTCTTCAGATTCACCGCCGCAATCCGCATCATATTCATCACAGGGGTTTTCGGGGATCCCCATGCGCCGGCCGGGATCGGCCTCATCGCAATCGAGGAAAGCGTCCGATTGACCGGAATCCGCGCAGCTGATCGGCGCATCATCGTGCAAAACACCTGCGGCGCCATCGCCGTCGAGATCGGTGGCACACTCGAAGAAACCATCGCAATCGTTGTCGGCGGGATGCCAGACGTCGTCGGAGGTGATCACCTTACCCGGATACACCCAGGCGCTGTGATCGTCGCAATCGACCAGATCGATGAATCCATCGTGGTCGAAATCGTCGGTCAGATCGGTGTCATTGTCGTCCGTGTCCCAATCCGTGTCGACGATATCGGTGTCCACGACATCGGTGTCAGGGACGTCGGTGTCGCTGTCCGCGACATCCGTGTCCGGAGGCGCGGAATCCCCGTCGGTGTCCGGAGGAACATCCGTGTCGAGAACCGGGTCCGTATCTGGCGGAACATCGGTGTCGAGAACCGGGTCCGTATCCGGAGGAACATCCGAGTCGCTGTCGACCGGTGTTCCGCCTGAAGGTTGCGATGTTCCTACACATCCGGCCAGAATCAGCGAGAGAACACTAGGCCCGATCCACCGCATCCGCTCACCCCGCCCTGGAGCACACGGATCGAACCGGCCCACAGATAAGGGGCGCGGCAAAGTTTCCGGCAGCAACGGCTCCCTCGTCCGTCGCAAACACCGTTTCGATGCCAGCCCGGCGCATCAACTTCCAAGCGACCGCGCACTCAGTCACGTCGAAATCCTGGTCCGGAAGCGGGATCAGAACCTTCCTGTGCCATCTCCCAAAGCATCGGCGTAGGCTGCGAGGACACTGCAGGAGGGTCCGTGCGCGCGAATCCGATCCAGTTTGCCACCGTTCGCGAGGACCCAACCGTGGAAATCCAGGTTGCTCGCGCGATCGGTGCGCGTGCGTTCGCTCTGGTCGCTTCGGGCGGCTGCACCGCCTTCGCGCTTCAACGGGAGGTGCCGGACGCGCGGTTCACCCTGTTCGATCTCAATCCGCACCAATTGGCGTTGGTCGAGAAGAAACGGCAAGCGTTGGCCACTCTCCAAGGGGAAGCCCTCTGGGAAGCGTTCGGCGTCGGTCGCGATGATCCCCATTCCCTCAACGGCTGCGGAAATTTCGAATCGCTGTTTCGTGGGCTGCGCGCCGTTCTTCACGATCTGGTCGAATCGCCCGACCGTTGGCAGCGGGCACTCACGGTCGGTGACCCCGACTTCGTCGCCGAAATCGTAAACTTACCTTACTGGTCGATCGCGTTTCGGCAGTTCTTCAGCGCGCCGTTCATCGAGGCGATGTTCAGCACCGCCGCCACCCGACATGCGGAACCCGACTCCTACGGTCCGTACTTCCAAGCCGCCATCGAACGCGGGCTGGCAGCGGAGAATGCGCACCTCAATCCCTGGCTTCACCTGGCGCTGCTGGGCGCATGGCAACCGCATGCCCTCCCCAAGTGGTTTCAGTCGCCCGCCCCCGAACACCGCTTCCAGTTCGTTCATGGGGGGTTGGACGCTCTTTCGTTGTCAGACGTCGACTTGCTCGGACTTTCCAACATTTTCGACTGGATGGACGAGGAACACATCCGCGCGAACGGGGAACGGCTGGCGGGGAACCTGAAAGCGGGCGCTCATCTGATCGTTCGACAGTTGAACAACGAAAAGGACATTCCAGGAATGTTTGGCGATGCGTTCGAGTTTTCGCTATTTCCAATGGAACAGGAGCGAAGCTTGTTTTATCGACGCACCCTAATCGGGAGGAAACGGTGAGTTTCGATGCGGCGATTGAGGCAGCGCTTTCCACCCGTGATTGGAGAGTCAACCCTTATTTTGCAGCGTTGAGGGATCATTCGTTCGCGCGGGAGGACTTCGTAGAAACGCAGATCCAGTTCCTGTATGCGGTGACGTTCTTCAGCCGGCCGATGGCGATGTTGGCAGCGAAGATCCCGGACACCGACCGACGCCTGCCGGTGGTGCGAAACGTCTGGGAGGAACATGGTGAAGGCGAACTCGAACACGCGCATGGATTGACGTTTCGCGAATTGCTTCACCGGCTGGGCACCACCGATCCCGAAATCGAAAAGCGAACGTTGTGGCCCGAGATCCGGATTTTCGATACCGCATTGCTCGGCATGTGTTTGATGGACGACTGGCGCTCAGGCGCCGCGGCGATGGGCGCGATTGAACGGATGTTCCAAGAGATCTCCTCTTGGATCGGCCGAGGGATCGTCGACAACGGGTGGCTCCCGCGCGAACACGTCGTGCACTACCACCTCCATGAAGAGCTAGATCTCCGGCATTCCGCGGACTTCTTCGAGTTGGTGCGCCCGGAATGGTCGGATCCTCGATCGGCATACGCAATCGTCCAAGGCACGGAGATGGGGGTGGCGCTGTTCGATGATTTGTGGCTGGGATTGCACCGTTCGCGGACGAGGCGGGTATTTCGGTCGATCACCGGCCCCCATGTGCGGGATTGAAACTCGTCAGGGTCACCGCACAAAACCGCTGCACCCTCGGCCCAGGGATCGCGGCGTTGGAAGCGATCGCCTCCTACCCGTTGGGGGAAGATCGGTTCACCATCGATCATGGAACGGACTATTTCGCGTTCTTCGAACGGCTCGGAGAGCTAGCGTACTATGCACTGTTAGACGGCCCACGGGTGGTCGCCGTCGGCTGCGGGATGATCCGCACCATCCCGCACGGCCGCACCCAACGACGGGTGTGGTACCTCGGAGATCTCAAGGTTCACCCGGACTATCGGGGACGGCACCTCCCGCTGCAGATGTTGGACTGGAGCTTCGCCACCCACTACCTCCGCTGTCGGCGGGGATACGCCATTTCGATGGATCCGCCCTCCGGTGAAAACCGCATCGTTCGGATGATGAAGAACTTCCGTTGGTTGCCGGTCTCCCCTCCGGTGAAGCTGCTGCTGTATTCGTTACCGGCGGACGCGATGGCGCAGGTTGCGCCGGTGTTAGAGCGTCACCGCGGCCCGATCGGGTTCCTGTCGTTGGCAGGGATCAAGGACATCGTGCTCGAGTCCACCGGCAAGCCGCTCCCGCTTCAGCACGTTCAATGGGGGGCTTTGGGTAGGCCCACCCACCGAGATCCTGTGGCAGGGGCGACCCACATGTTTGCGGCGCCGGAGCGGGATCCGTTGGCGACCGACCTCCGCGCGGCAGGGCTGGCTCCGGCAGCCACCGCATCGGTGCTGCACCACGGAATGTCCGGCTGGGACTTAGGGTTTGTGCTGACCAGCGACATTTAGTAAGGCGATTTACTATCTGGCACAGCCTTCGTCCCCGGGGCACCCGTCAGGGCATCCCCCCCACCCGGGCACCGCCATCCTGGAATGGTTTGCCGAAGACATCGGGATCGTGAAGAACTCTTCCGGTGCACTGGCGGCGACGACTTCCGGTCGATGTCATCGCGTGTAAGCGTTTGAGAAATCCCGCTGCGGTAGCGTATGTGGGGGTTCGATGAAATCAGCGTTCGCGTTCCTGCTGTGGCTCGGCTGCGCACCCGCTGAACACGGTCCTGCGGGCGGCGGATCCGCCGCTCGAAACCTAGAACCCTCCATTGACGCGGAATACAGCTACGTCACGCCGCTCTCCGGCGTCGTCAGCGCCACCTTTGGAGACAGCCCGATCGTGGCCGACTTCAACGGCGACGGCGAACCCGAACTGGTCTCGGCGACGCAAGTGCGCCGGTTCTCAAACAATTGGCTGACCAGCACCTACCAAGTGGTGTCGTTCGCCGGCACAAGCGCCGGGCCGCTCGCCACCCCCACCGTGCTGATCAACTACGGCGGCAACGAGACGTACGATGCAGGCTTCGCGGTCGGCGACCTCAACGGGGACGGGTACAATGACCTGGTTCACTCCGTGGGTACCTACAGCGATGTCAGCTGCGCCAACTGCGACAATGCGTTCCTGCTGCTCGGGGGAACCCAGGGGTTTACCAACGCTTGGGGCGCGTACCACATCGACGGACCCGCCGCGGTCAGCGACGTCGACGGCGACGGCTTCGACGATCTGGTGGCGACACGCGTCAATCCTCCCGTCGTGCAGATCCATCGGGGTTCGCCGAACGGGGTCGATCACGCCGCATCGTTCACCGTTCCGGTACCCAACGGTGGGATCTTCAATCTGGTAGCGTCGGTCGGCGACGTCAACGGCGATGGCTTCGGCGATCTGGCGGCCCGCGAAGGCACCACGGACTACCGGGAAGGAACGATCCACTTGCTGGTCGGCTCCGCGTTGGGCCCGGTGGCGACGAACATCTCCTGGACCGTCCCCACCAACGGCAGCAACGGCTTTGGGTTCGTCATCAAAGGCGTCGGCGATGTCAACGGCGACGGCTTCGACGACTTGGCGATCGACATGTCCGATCCGAGCCTGGCGATGAACGAAGGAAAACTTTCGATCTACCTTGGGAACGCCAACGGTGCCGACCTGAACCCGGTGACGGAAATCCACGAGACCTACCGGCACAACAACCCCTGGTACTCCTGGAGCGACGAGGTGGTGAGCGGCGATGTCAACGACGACGGCTATTCGGACGTGATCGCCCGCAAGAGCGGGCGCCGAATTTCGATTCACTTGGGCGGCCCCCTGGGAACGGATCCGGAGGCGGCCACCACCTGGCAGCCCTCCTCCCGGCATCCGGATCCTCGGTTGGATGGGATGGGCCGTTCGCTCGCGTTTGCAGGCGATCTCGACCACGACGGTTCGCCGGACTTGATCGTCACCACCTCCGCCACCACCGCGACCAACCAGATCGGCAGCCTGTTCAAGCTGTCGTTGGTGGAGGATCGCGACGGCGACGGCTACACGAATCTCGAAGACTGCGACGACAGCGATGCAGCGATTTCGCCGGATGCCGAAGAAATCGACCGCAACGCCGTAGATGAGGATTGCGACGGGGTGGCCGCCTTCGGGGAGGAGGACACCGAAGTGGCATTGGAAGGCGACACCGACGTGCTTTCCACCGAAGCGGTTCCGCAAGCCGAAAGTGTGGAGCCTTCCCGAGAAGAGCGCGATCCCCGGCCACACACATCGGCGGCACCTCGGGGTGGACGGGCTTCCGGTCGACGCTGAGCCTCCTCCCATCGCGTGTGCGCCGAGGGGGTCGCGCACGGACGTCCCGCAGACCCTCCAACCGAACGCCGATGCCGACCGTCCGGAGCCCCGTCGCCAGAGCAGCGGCAGCTAGATCCGCCGCCGGTCATCCCGTGTAATCCGATCGCCGAACCGGCTTGGGTAGGCTTCAACAGGAGGTCCACCGTGCAACACGCCATTGTGATCGGCAGCGGCATGGCAGGCTTGTTGGCCGCGAGAGTGCTCTCCAACCGGGCGGAAATGGTCACCGTGATCGAGCGGGATGAACCCAACTTCGCCCCCAACCCGCGCCGCTCGTTGCCCCAGGGCAACCACGCGCACTTGCTGCTCAAACGCGGGGAGCTCGCCCTCGAACGCCTGTTCCCCGGTCTGATGTCCTCCCTGGAAGAACACGGCTCCCTCTCCCTCGACGTGGGCAAAGAGCTCGATTGGTTTCACCATGGTGACTGGAAATGCAAGGTCGACGGCGGTCTCACCGCGCACCTGCAGAGCCGCCCGCTGCTCGAATGGTTGATCCGACGCCGGGTGGAGGTGATCTCCAATGTCTTCATCCGATACCGCACTTCGGTTTCCAGCCTGATTTGGTCCGGCTCCTCGGTCAAAGGTGTGCGGTTGTGCGCCGCCGGAACCCACCAAGAGCGCGAAGAACTCGAGGCCGATCTGGTGATCGACGCGACCGGGCGCGGCTCCTCGGTTCCAAAGTGGTTGCAGGAGGAAGGCTTCGGCGCCCCCCAGGAGGAACGCAACGGAATTCAGTTGCAGTACGCCAGCCAGACGTTCGCGCGGCCACCCGGGGATCGCACCGCCGCGGTGATCTACCAGAACAAAACCACAGACACCCGCGCCGGGATCGTGTTCCCGATCGAAGGCAACCGTTGGCAGGTCACGCTGATCGGCTACTGCGGGGATCACCCCTCCTCCAAGCCGGAAGCCTTCCGTGAGTTTGCGCGTTCACTCGCCCAACCGCACATCGCAAACGTGATCGAAAATGCGACTCCGACGTCGCAGATCCACGTGCACGCGCTGCCGTACACCTATTGGCGCCACTACGAACAGATGAAGTGCTTCCCGAAGGGTTTGCTGTGCATCGGCGACTCGATCTGCGGATTCGACCCAGTGTTCGGGCAAGGAATGACCGTCGCCGCGATCGAAGCGGAACTCCTCGCCGAGACGTTGGACGAGCGTGCGCCATTGCACACCTTCTTCGAACGCGCCGCCAAAGCGATCTTCCTCCCGTGGTCGCTGTCGACCAGCGAAGGACAGCGTTATCCGGCGGTTACCGGTCACCGACCGCCGGGACTTTCGTTGGTTCAGGCGTACAACCTCGCGCTGTTCAGGGCGTGCCAGAGTTCGCCGTTGGTGTATTCGCGGTTCCTGCGCGTGCTGCACATGCTCGACGGCCCGGAAACGCTGTTCCATCCCG
>SYKL01000011.1 GCA_005797785.1 Pseudomonadota bacterium
AAACGCCACCCCGTTCTCGGAAATCGTCCTCGAATCCGGGACCTACGACCTCCCTTATGCGCTGCTGTGGCTCGACACCGAGGGCCTGGTCATCCGCGGCGAAACCGGAGATCCAAACGATGTGATCCTCGACGGCCAATACACCGATTCCGGTCAAATGATCTGGATCAGCGCCTCCGACGTCGTGCTTGCGGATTTGACGGTTCAGCACGCCAGCAACCACCTAGTCCATGTCGCGCCATGGACGGCCACCGACGTGCTCGGCGTTCGCCTATTGAACCTTCGCCTGCTCGACCCTGGCCAACAGGCCATCAAGATCAACACCGACAACATCAGCTTCCCGACGTATTATGTCGACGGCGCGGAAATTGGCTGTTCTACCTTGGAATTGACGGATGCCGGTCGCCCATACGTGACCTACATCAACGGCGGCGAATGCTATACCGGTGGCATCGACGCCCACGCGACGGACGAGTTGTGGGTGCACGACACCACGATCGAAGGATTTTGGTGTCCCACCGGTGCCAATTACCCTTCCGAGCACGCGATCCACGTCTGGAACGGCGCCGGCAATACGCGCATCGAAAACAACCGGCTGATCAACAACGCCCGTGGCATCGGGTTTGGACTGGGCGATGGCCTTTACGCCATCTCGAGAACTTGGCCGGACACCTGCCCCAGCGCAAACCCGCCTGCCCATTATCACGGGCAAATCGTCAACAACCTCATACTGGTGAACGAACCCGATCTGTTCGTCTCGGAGTGGGGATTTGACACTGGAATTGGCCTGGAACAAGCCTGCGAACCGAAGGTGTACCACAATGTAGTTTTCTCGACCCAGGCTCCGGAATCCTCCTCGATCGAATACCGTTTCTCCGGCACCAATGCGGAAATCGTCAACAACTTGACTACCCACAACATCCGAGAGCGGAACAACGGGGTGGCAGAGCTTGTGGGCAATTTCACCGTCGATGGTTCGGAATTCGTCTCCGCATCGGACTTTCACCTCCTTCCCAACGCGTTCTTCCTCGATCAGGGTGACAGTCGCACCGCTGGATCGACCGACATCGATGGCGAAACCCGCGGTAACGCGCCGGATCCTGGAATCGACGAGCGCTAGTGGTTATTGGCGCCCCATGCGCCCCGAACTCGATTTCACCTTCCACGCCGGCGGCACCGCCGACCTCGTCGAACTCGACCAGGATCACCCTGGTTTTCGCGATGAGGTCTACCGCTCACGCCGAAACGTGATTGCCCGCATCGCCCTGGATTACCCCACCGGCACCCGCGTTCCCGACGCGCCCTACACCGCCGAGGAACACGCCGTCTGGCGAGAGGTGTGGGCCGCCCTCGAGCCGGTCCATCAGGAAAGAGTGTGCTCGGAGATCCTCGAACTCCAGCAGGTCATGCCCCTCCAACGCGACGAAATCCCCCAACTCGGCGCGTTAAACCCGCAGTTGTACGCATCCGGCGGCTTTCGAATGGAACCCGTCGCCGGCCTCGTTAGCGCGCGAACGTTCGTTCGGTACCTGGGACGCCGGGTATTCCTCTCCACCCAGTACATCCGTCACCACAGTCGGCCGTTTTATACGCCGGAGCCTGACATTCTCCACGAACTGGTCGGCCATGCCGCAACGTTGGTTCACCCTGGGATTGCGGAGGTCAACCGCATGCTCGGGGAGGCGGCCGATGTCGCCGACGAGCAGGAAATGCTCCGCATCGAACGGATGTATTGGTACACCATGGAGTTCGGCTTGGTCCGGCAAGCCGGCCAGATCAAGGCATTCGGTGCGGGATTGTTAAGCTCCGTCGGCGAACTTTCCGACTTCGACACCCATGCCGAACTGATGGATTGGGATCTGCGCACGATCGCCAACACGCCTTACGATCCCACGCAGTACCAAGCGAAACTGTTCGTTGCGCCTTCGTTTACGCGGATGTTGGTCGATGTTTGCGGCTGGGTTCGCAGTGGGGCTTGGCGGAATCGTCAAGCAGGTTGACGAGTTACCGACGGCCGGTGGAAACACTCTGCAACGGACGTTGATTGCCGCTTGCGGTATGTTTCGACTCGGAGGCATCATGCTGCGGACCTGGCTCACCCTCGGTTTACTTGCTTGCACGGGCGAAGTGGGCGACACCGACCTCGAAGACACCGACCAGGACACCCCAACATGGGTCAACCTCGATTCCTTGGCTTCGGACCTCGTCGCCGAACACGAGCTTCCAAGCATGGCGCTGATGGTGGTGAACGCCAACGGCGTCGTCGCCCTGGGCACAGCCGGCAACCGCGTCTGGGGCGAGGACGACCCGATCACCGCTTTCGACGCCTTCCATCTGGGTTCCAACACCAAGGCGATGACGGCGACCCTCGCCGGCACCTTTGTCGACGATGGCGACATCGCTTGGGATTCCACCATTCAAGAGCTTTTTCCCGAACTCGAAGTGAACGAGGCGTGGTCAGAGATCACGTTGATGGACCTGCTTTCCCACCACGCGGGAGTCGACGATCAGGACGCCTTTGGTAGCGTTTGGAACGACTGGATCGACGAGAGCGAAACCCCTGAGCAGTTCCGCGCGGAACTGGCCGCCGCAGTGTTCGCCGATCCTCCCGACGGCGACCCGGGCGATTTTGAGTACAGCAACGCGGGTTATGTTCTGGTTGGCGCCGCTTTGGAGCAACTGTCGGGGAAGTCCTGGGAAACCCTGATGGACGAACGCATCTTCACACCTCTTGGGATGGAGTGCGGTTTTGGCGCACCGACGGGGGGCGCCCCTTGGGGTCACACCGGTTCCCCGGGGGACTGGGATCCGCAAGATCCGTCGGGTTTCGCCGACAATCCACCCGCGATGGGGCCTGCGGGAACGGTGCATTGCCCGTTGCCCGATTGGGCACCGTTCATCGTCCAGCACGCCACCCACGGATCCCTGCTTTCCGAAGAGAGTTTTGCGGCCCTGCAGCAGGACCAGGGGGACGACTACGGTGGCGGCTGGAATGTGGTGGACACGAACAGCGGGTTGGCGCTGCAGCATGGTGGCAGCAATACCCTTTGGAACACCAATCTGTGGGTGTTCCCGGAGTCCGGGATGGCCTACGTCTCTGCCACCAACGCCTATTCCGATCCCGAGACTTTCGAGGCATTGGACGCGGGAATCGTCGAGCTGATCGGCCAATATCCGTTGTGAGTAAGCGGTTCTAGGCCTGAACCGTCGCTGGAACGCCGAACCGCGCTTTCGAATGTGCCTGCTCCTTCGCGTGCAACAGCCGACCCAACGTCGGCGACGCTGGCGAGCCGAGCAGCGCGTCGATCGCGCATTGCACCTCTCGGAGCAGGCTTTGATCGCCGTCGGCATCACTTTCGAGCAACCCCACATGCAGCCGGCTGACCAGATCGTCGATTTGTTTGCGTTGTTCCTGGGCTCGAGCCAGCGAAGCTCTTGCGGGACCATCCACCCGACGCTTTCGTTCATCGGCGGCGAGTTCCACCAATTCGCGCTCCACCCGTTCTACGCTTTCACTGCGGTGTTCCAGCCGTTCCATCACCGGCAGTAGCCATTCGCTTTCCGGGCCTGCTTGGGCGCGGGCCTTCAACCGCTCAAACCGGTCCAGCGGTTTCACTGCTTTTGAACTCGCCATAAGGGAGCGTTCGACCTAAAGCAATCCGAGGTGGCCGAAGCTCGCCGCAGGGATCAATCCCACCAGCCCCACGGCCGCGCTCGCCAATATCCCAGGAACCCAGGCATCATTTACAATCCCCAAGGCAAAGGGTAGGGCCGAGGCTCCAATCCATCCCACCAGACCCACCCCCATCCACATCACGCCGCGTGCCAACGAGGCGCATAGGGCAAGTTCAGAGCGGCTTAGATCCATTTTTGCCTTCATGACCTCCTCCTGCCATGGATCTAGCTCAGGAATCTTGAGTTTTCAATCATTTTTGAAAAAAATGAATACTGGGTTGCCGCGGTGTCGGAGAGTGGATTTGGGGGCTCCGGCCGTTGGCCGTCGGCCTCCTCCGGGGTCGGGCATTCGCCCTCCGTTGTCGCTGCGCTCCAACCTCGCTGCGCTCGCCCTCCGTCCGCCTAGCCCGCCCTACGCCGCCTTCAACGCCGCAATCGCCGCCGCACGGTCCTTCGCCCCAAACACGCCGGATCCGGACACCAACGCATGGGCGCCCGCTTCCGTAAACCTCCGCGCATTGTCCGCCTTCACTCCGCCGTCCACCTCGATCAGCGTCGACAATCCGCGGCGATCGATCATCTCCCGCAACCGCCGGATCTTCGCGAACTGGCTCTCGATCAGCGACTGTCCCCCAAAGCCACTCTCCGACACCGCGGCAACCCAGTATTCATTTTTTTCAAAAATGATTGAAAACT
>SYKL01000099.1 GCA_005797785.1 Pseudomonadota bacterium
AAGACACAAGGAGCAACGCGAGGAGCGGAGGGAAGCAGGCCTGTAGGCCGCGACCGAGCACCGGAGCGCGCGACGACGGGATCGCGTAGGTCCGGCACACCAAAACGAAACGCGGCGCTTCTTGTTCTGGGTAGAAGCGCCGCATCGGGTTTCGTTAACGCCCACTTCTTACGTGAAGATCCCCCCGTTCACCAATTACAGTGGGTTACAGTTCAGATAGTAAAGCGATTGACTACCTGGGCGCGAAGAGTTTCTTCGCATCCACCCAGCGCTTTGAGAAAAAGAGGTTCTCAGCGTACCCCTTGGCCTCGGGGCGGTGTAAGGTATTCCACTGCTCGAGTTGCCCGGGCATAAGCCTACCTTTGAACTGCTCCACCTGCTCGTCGACCCCAGGGCCGCCGCCCATTTTCAGAGCCAGGATCAACTCGCTGCGAAGGTCCCTTTGCCCAGGGGAAAACCGGGGAAGTTGCAATAGAGCCGAAACCGCATGGGCTGCGCCCAAGGCGTCGCCGCGTTCACGCTGGATCGCCAGCCGGGTCATGGTCGCCGCCAAGCGGTGCGGGGCGTTCAATGGGGTATGTTGTTCGAGGAACTGCTCCGCTTCCTCGAAAGCCCCCGTATACAGCAGGTACCGCAGCCGAGCGCGGAACCCAAACGGAGGTGGCGGGAGGGTCTCCAGGTACTTCCGTGCTTCGTCGAGTTCATCACTTTCGATGAGCATTCCTAGCCGCAAGTTGGCGAGTTCGTGGTGAGGATCGGGTCCCGCCTGCAACCCCGCGAGAAACGCTTTGGCCTCGGCAAGCCGCCCGCCGCCCCACAGGGCGGCGACGAGTTCGCGTTCGGTAACCCTCTGCAGGGGCGCTCGGCATTGTTTGCTGGCTTTCCATGCCGCGGAAGCCTCCTGGATCGCCGTTTCGGGGTCGAGTCGGCCGATGGCCGACCAGGCGCGCCGGCGTCGCCACTGGACGGCGAATTCGGCGGAGCACGCGTCGATCCACTTCGCGGCCTGCTCCAGATGTGCATCCACCTCGTTCAGATCGCGGTGGAATTCGGCGTAACTCGCGAGCAACAGCCATCCTTCAACCTGCTCTTGCGGCGAGAGTCGATCATGGTGGTCCAGAAACCACTGGCGATCTTCGGCGAAGTCGGCGTCCGAAGGGTGGGGCTCGGAATCGTACCGGGCGACGTACGCCGACAGGCGATGCAAACGGGCTTCGTTCGACTCGGAGCTGCGAAACCAGGCCTGGGCCGCCACCAGCCCAAGCTCGACGTTCTGGGCATCCTTGGCGAACCGTGCAATCTTTCGCGCAAACTCGCTGCTGACGGCGGATGTTCTACAAATGGTAAACAGGTTTACGATTTCGCCCTGAAGCCAGACGTCAGGATGGCTGGCGCCGTGGAGCGCTCGTTCGATCCATTCCATCCGTTGTCGTTCGATGAGTTGACGCCGTTTGATTGGGAGATATCCGAGAATCGCCGAACGGATCCATCGGGGGACGCGAATGCGGCCGTCGAAATCGAAATCGATCAGGCGGTGTGCGCCAAGGCGCTCGATCGCGGCGAGCTGTTCCGAGGTGCAGTTCGCGAGCGCGTCGTCTTCGGCGATCCCACCGGGAAAAAACGCCAATCGTTCTAGGGTGTCCAGATCTTCAGCGGAAAGGTGCCGGAGGTGGTGCTGGAGTGCGGCCGTCAGCGAAGCGTGCCGATCGGTCCCTCGGCTGACGGGTAGAGCCCCTTGTTGCAGCAGCTCCAGCTGGCTGGCCGGCGAGAATTTTTCCGTTCGAAGCGCACAAAGTTCAATGGCCAGCGGGAGGTGGTCGAGCGCGGACAGCAAGGCCGGCAACGCCGCGCCGTCGAAAGGGAAACCATGCTCTTCGGTGCGTTTTTGAAAGAGGGTCTTGGCTTCCGCGGGCCCAAGGACATGGAGGTCGAGCACGCGCTCGCCCCGCGCTCCTAGGGGTGCGGCGCGGGTCAGGATCAGCTGAAAATGTACGTGTTCTCGAATGTCCTCCCACCATTGCCGCAGCGCAGGGGTGTGGCCGTCGGCGCCGTCGAACACCACCACTTGGACCGTGGCGGCGAGCGCCTCATTCCAGATCCGGGGATCGGAAGCGTCGTCCTCCAAGTTGAACCATTGGTAGGTTTTTTGACTGGTCTTCAGAAAGTGATCGACGAGGCGGGTCTTTCCAACCCCGGGAGGGCCGGTGATCACGGTCAGCGGATGTGCCGCGTTCAGTGTCTGAAGGGCCTGTTCGCGGCCGACAAAAGCGTTTCGGAACTTTAAGGAGGGACCGACGCTTCGGTGCGCGGTGGGGTCGTCGTACGGTTGCAGTCGAAACCCGCGGCCGTGATCGGTGAACAGTACCCTGGGATGACTGGGATCGAGTTCGATTTTTGATCGGAGCCGGTAGACTGCGAAGGCGGGTGCGCGTGAGTTGACCTTGGGATTCGCTTTCCACACGCGCTGGAGCAAGGTCTCCATTTCGACGGTGGCGCCGTTTGCCTCCAATAGGGTGGTTAGAAGCTCGCTTTCGATGACTGAAAGCTCAGAGGTTCGCTGGTCGAGGACCACCGTGCGCTGCGCCAAATCGACGATGCCCGAGGGGATTTTGAATTGCACGCGCGTAGGGTGACATACGGCGCGGAAATGCTCAAGGGACATAAATCGTAAACAGGTTTACGATTTGAGCCCTGCGCAGAGAGCCTGCACGTGTACCCACCGTTTTGAAAAGCAGAGGTTGGTGGGGCGCTCGGGTCGTTCGGGCTTGAACATGGCGCGCCATCGTGCGGCCTCGCTCGGAAACAACCCCTGCGGGATGTCCTCGGCGAGCGCCTGGGCGCGGGGATCCCCGGCCATTTTTAGGGCCAGAAACAGCTCAATGCGAACTTCCTGGCGTTGGACCAGCAACAATCGCTCGTGGGTGTGAGGTTCGAGTACCTTCGCCGCACCCGCCGGATCGCCGCGTTCGCGCTGAATGGCGGCCCTAGCCAGTAGGCTGGTGTCGCGGTTGGTGGTGTTGATCGGTCGAGGTTGCTCTAAAAACGCCTCGGCGCCATCGAGATCGCCGGTGAGCAACAGCCATCGTACGCGGCTTCGGTAGCCAAAGTGCGGGTGTTGGCGAATCGCCTCCTGCCACAATCGATCGGCCTCTTCCAGGCGATCCAGCTCGATCAACACCGCGAGTCGGCCCCAGAGCACGTCCTGGTTGGGATCGGGGCCTTTGGGCAGCTTGTGGAGGAATTCGAGTGCTTCGTCGAGTTGCCCTGCTTCAATAAGCGCAACAATCAGTCGACGTTCTGCCAAGCGCTGCAGCTGCTCGCGGCAGGATTGGGCCACCTTCGAGGCTTCCTGTGCTCCGGCAACGAGAGCATCCGCGTCGAGGCGCGCCGAGGCGATCTCGCATTGGCGCCAGATCACTTCGAGCCGCAGATCGGGTTCGTTGGGCGGAAGGGCCGCCGCTGCCTGGCGCACGTACTCGCTGGCCGTTTCGATCTGTCCCGTCATCTTGAGGAAGGAAGCCAGTGCCATCCACCCGAGGGTCTGCTCCCGGGGCGAGAGGTCCCGGACGTTCCGAAAAAACCATTCGCGATCTTCTGAAAAGACGCCTTCGCTGTTTCCGTCTGCACCGGAGAGTCCGCCATCGAACGAGAACATCCGGTGAACGCGATCCTCGTCTGATCCCGACCAGCGAAAGGCTGCGTCGGCCGCGTAATAATGGAGTCGATTGCGACCAGTGATGGCCCGGATTCCGCGAGCTACCTTCGCGTCGCCGGTTTCCGTCGAAAAAATGGTCAACAGGTTTACGATTTCGGCTTGGAACCAGTCCCGGTCGACCTGGCCGGTGGCGAGCACGTTTTGGATCCACTGAAGCCGTTGGCCTTCCAGTTGTTCCCGCCGTTGGGGCTGCAAAGAGGCGAGGATCGCGGACCGGATCCAGCGGGGCACGTGAATTCGGCTTTCAGGAGTGATGGTCACCAGGTGATGGGCAAACAGGCGTTCGATGGCGACGAGCTGGACGCCATTGCCGAGAGTGATAGCGTCTTCTTCGGATATTCCGCCGGGGAAGCTCGCCAGCCACTCCAAGGTTTCGATTTCGGTGCGCGACAAGTGTTGAAGGTGGTGTCGGATCGCCGAAGTAAGGGAGGCGTTGCGCGGCGTTGCGCCGGTGCGGTTGTCCTCGGGCAGCAGCCCGCGGTCCAGGAGGCGCAATTGTTGGGCTGGGCTCCAGCGTGCGGCGCGGGTTGCGCACAATTCCACGGCCAAAGGCAGGCAATCCAAGGCTTCGAGAAGATCGGTCAGCTGTTGGGAGTCAACGGGAAGTAGACGTTCTTCCATGCGCTTGGTGAACAGGGCAACCGCTTCGTCGACTCCGAGTACCGGAACCGCCAGCTCGGCGCCATCGACCAGATTGGGGTTGGCGACCCGGGTGACGATGAGCTGAAACCGCGCGTGGCCCCGAACTTCCTTCCACCAGCGGGACAGCTGGGCGCCGTGGGCATCCGCACCGTCCAGCACCACCACCTCCGGTGCCGGTGAAAGGGCCTCAATTGACGTAAAAATGCTCTCCGCCGACTGGTTTTCGAGATCGACCCAGAAGGCGGATCGGGACCCCTGCGACACAAATGCATCGATCAACCGGGTCTTACCAACGCCGGGCGGGCCCGTAACCACGATCAGCGGATGATGGCTCAACGCTTCCAGCTGAGCCAAAAGCTGCTCGCGTCCGATAAAACCGTCGCGGTACCGGGAAGCGGGCAACTGCCTTTCCGGCAGTGCAGACGGGTTGTCACCGACCACCAGCCGAAACCCGCGCCCATGGTCGGTGACCAGGATCGTGGGGTTGGTGGGATCG
>SYKL01000100.1 GCA_005797785.1 Pseudomonadota bacterium
CGACCAAGGTGTGGATCTCGTCGATAAACAGGATAATTCCTGGATTGTTCTTGCATTCCTTAATGATCGACTTTAACCTTTCTTCGAAGGTGCCTCGGTACTTCGTGCCGGCCACCAAACCGCCCATGGAAAGCTCGATCACGCGGAGTCCGAGCAGGCGTGGTGGACAATCTTCGGAAGCGAGCACCTGAGCCACCCCCTCCACAACGGCGGTCTTGCCGACGCCCGGGTCGCCGAGTAGAAGCGGATTGGCTTTTTGGCGGCGGACCAAGGTTTTCATGACCGATCGGATTTCGCGATCGCGGCCCACCACCCTCGTGAGTTTGCCTTCCAGTGCAAGGGCGGTGAGATCTCGACCTTGCTCATCGAGGATCGGCGTTAAGCTTTCATTTTCGGGCTTGGTTTCCTTTTCCTTTTCTTCCGCTTTGCCTGCGGCCTTCAATTGCGATTCACAGTACGATTTGCCGTCCTGTGCAAACTGGCTGCGCGGATCGACCTCCACCGCCTTTTCCCAAAGAGGAGCCGCCTCTTTAAACCGGCGCAATGCATTTAGTGCAGCGGCCTTTCCTTGCAGTGCAAAGGTGTGTCGGTTTCCGGCGGCGATAGCTTTGTCAAACCAGGCGAGGCTCGCCTCATATTCACCAAGCATTCGCATGGATTCGCCACGTCCAGCGAGCGCGTAGAGGTGGTCCGCCTTGATTTTTAGGGCGCGGTCATAGGCTTTAATGGCGTCTTTGTAGCGCTCGTTCTTGCGATGGCATTCGCCGATATTCGTTGCAGCTTGCACGTGATCGGGTCGGATCTGTAAGCAATATCCGTAGGCGTCGATCGCCTTTCGAAATTGGCGATCTTCCTCGTGAGCGTGGCCCAGGCGAAAGGCCGCGTCCACATAATTGGGATCGATCTGCAACGCTCGCTCGTAACATCGCGTGGCAGCGGCGTAGTCTTTGTCCCTTTGGAAGGAACGACCGCGATCGTATTCGTCGCGTGCCGCCTGCACCTCTCCCTCGGCGACCACCGGAACATTGGCCTGCGCGCCTGCTTGTCGGCCTGGTCCCTCCTCGGTGGGGAGGTCGGGTTCGGCGGCGAGGGATTTGCGAAGGCCGAGCTCGCATTGTTCGATGCCCGCTAGGGCGAACGGAAGATTTGGGTCCCGCGCGAGCACCTGCTGCCACACGGTTCGCGCCTGCTCAAAATGGCGCATTGCAGTTAGCGAGGCGGCTTTTCCGCACAGCGCGGTCAAGCTCTGCGGATCCACGCGCAGCGCGCGCTCAAACCAGCGTTGTGCGTCGGAGAACCGTCCCATCCAACGGAGGGTTTCCGCGCGCCCGGCGAGTGCGCCCACTTCCTCCGGATGCGCCCAAAGCACGCGATCATAGGCGGCCAACGCCTCCGAGAAGTCACGCAAGCGCCGAAGCGCGTGGGCCCGATGCAGGGCCGCGCCAAGGTGCTGAGGATCCCGCTCCAAAGCCTGATCGTAGGCGGCGATCGCCGGGCGGCCTGGCTCCAATGCCTCCAAGCAAAGTCCTAGTAGAAACCACGGTACCGCCCAGCTGGGGTCTGCGTCTGCGGCTTGCCGGAGCTGGTCGGCGGCCTCGGCAAATCGGAGATGTTCCAGTTCGCGTTGACCTTCTTCGACAGCACGGCGCGCGGACACACGGGCGGTCGTCTCTTCGCGTTCCGCTGGCACCGCCGATCGCGCCAATTGAAGGGCGTGGTCGGGCGAGGTAGTGTCCAAAGCGACGCTGGGGAGCAGAGACTCCCGTCCATCCCTAGCTTGGCGCGCGCGCGCAACTGCCTGGGCGAGCGCCGCTTGGACCTCGGGCTGGTGCGGTCGGAGTTCGGCGTGGACTTTGCGCGCTGCCAGGGCCGAATCCCATTGTTCAAGAATCTCCATCTCTTTGGCGAGTCCGGCGAGCCACTCGACCTGGTCTGGGGCCTGTTCCAGGGCCCGCCGCCAGGCTTCGGCAGCTTCCGCCACGCGGCCATCGAGAATGAGAGCGCGCGCCCATTCGCGGCGAACCTCTGCTTCCGAAGGGACGCTTGTCGCGAGAGGGGTGTCCACGGGTGGGGAACGCGACGGTTCGCCCGCGTGAAAGGCAAGTTCCGCCTGTCCTGCTTGTACTCGCGGATTATTAGGGATGATCTTGATGACTTCCGCCCAGGCGAGTTGCGCTTCGCGCCATCGTCCGAGTCCGGTGAGCAGTTCCGCTCGGGCGAGCAGAACATCCGGCCGATCGGGTCCAAGCCGGTGCGCGCGTTCGATGACCACCAGGGCGGCCGACGGCCGATCCGCCTTTACCAAAGCCTCGCCTTTGAGCAGGAGAATTTCCAGATCGTGGGGCCGAGTCTGCAACAGCTCGTCGAGGGCGGTCAGGGCGGCCAACGGCGCTTCCGCTCGCAGCAATGCCCGAATCCAGCGAACCTTGAAGGCGACGTTCAGAGGGGACTGCGAAACCGCACACGCGAGCGCGTCCACGGCGCGGGAGTGCTCGCCGAGGGATTCTCGAACTCGGGCCAACCTTAATGCGGCGTCGACCAGGCTGGGATCGCTGTCCAATGCGCGCTCGTACGCCCGCGCGGCATCCAAGGGAAGGCCCGCTCGTTCGTGACGAATGCCGTCTTCGAAGGCAGCACGCGCGTCGTCGCGCCGTTGCATGGCTTTTTTCCTCCATGCCCATCATAGCTCAGACGTCGAGCGCTTCGACCTCGGTGGCCATGTCCATGATGTACCGGAACCGCGGGGCGGGATCTTTCCCCATCAACTCATTGACCGCCAAGTGTGCACGTTCGACATCGGGAATCGTCACTTGGAGCAGGCGCCGACGCTCTGGATCGAGGGTCGTTTCGTACAGGGTCTTGGGCGGCATCTCGCCCAAGCCTTTGAATCGGGTGATCTCAGGTTTTGCGCGAGCTCCCTGCCGTTTCAAGATCCGGTCGCGGTCGCGGTCGTCCAGCGCCCACCATGTCTCTTTTCCGATATTGATCCGGTACAAAGGGGGTTGTGCTATGTAAATGTAGCCCTTTTCGATCAATTGTGGGAGATATCGGTAAAAGAACGTCAACATCAGTGTGGTGATGTGAGCGCCGTCCGAGTCCGCATCCATCAGCAACACCACCCGTTGGTATCGGAGCCGATCTTCGCGGAAATCCACGCCTACGCCGCAGCCAAGCGCGGTGACGATATTGTTCAACTCTTCGTTGGCGAGCACCTTTTCGAGCGTCGCCTGCTCGGCGTTTAGCACCTTGCCTCGAAGCGGAAGGATCGCCTGCGTTTCACGGTTGCGCCCTTGTTTGGCGGATCCACCTGCGGAATCGCCCTCGACGATGAACAATTCCGTTTCCGAAGGGTCCGAGCTCGAGCAATCCGCCAATTTCCCGGGAAGGTTGAGCCGTCCTGCGGTTGGGCTCTTGCGACGTACATTTTGAGCGGCCTGTCGTGAAGCTATGCGGGCACGGGCGGCTTGGGCGGCCCGATTGACGATCGCTTCGCCCTGACGCCGGTTGTTGTGCAACCACTGTTCAAGGGCGGGGCGGATCGCTCCGTCCAAAACCGGCCTGGCTTCTGGATTGTTCAGGCGATCTTTGGTCTGACCCTGAAACTGGGGATGGGTATGATAGCAGGAGAGGATCGCGTACACTCCCTCACGCAAATCTTCGGCGGAAAGGGGTAAACCGCGCGGCGCAAGATCGTGGGTCTCCATGAATTCGCGCACCGCCTTGGCCAATGCATCGCGAAAACCCTGTTCATGGGTGCCTCCGTCGCGGGTGGGGATGCCGTTAACGAAGGAGAGTACGCGCTCTTTGGTCGCATCGGTCCAGGTCATGGACAGCTCAAACCGGATGCCCTGATCTTCACGGTTGAGTAAAAACGGCGTTTCAATACATGGAACCACACTCTCGCGCGTGCAAAGGGCGGTCAGGTAGTCCTGGATTCCGCCCTCATGAAGCAGCTCGTGGTTCGCGTGACTGACCTGGTCTTTGAAGAGGATCTTCAGGCCTTTGTGCAGAAACGATCGGATCTCCAAATGCTGGAAAATCCGCTCTGGATCGTAGGTGACCTCCTCGAAAATCTCGCGATCCGGGGTGAACGTGATCGTCGTTCCGGTGCCCCGCGCCGCGCCGATCGCTTTGACCGGCTCCTTTGGGCGGCCCTGTCGGTACTCTTGGAAATACTCCTGTCCATCCCGGCGAATGCGCACTTCGAGATGGGCCGAGAGCGCATTGACCACCGAACTGCCGACGCCGTGGAGGCCGCCAGCGGTTTTGTACGCTCCCTCTTCGAATTTGCCGCCGGCGTGCAGGGTGGTGAGGATCACTTCCAGCGCCGAACGCTTCTGGGTGGGATGCTCGTCAACGGGGATTCCCCGCCCATTGTCGGTAACGGTCACCGTGTCGCCGGAGGCATGCAGGGTGACGGTGATGGTCGTCGCGTGTCCGTTGATCGCTTCGTCCACGGAATTGTCTACGATCTCCCATAATAAATGGTGGAGACCGTCGGAGCCGGTGCCGCCGATGTACATGCCTGGCCGCTTTCGAACAGCTTCCAAGCCCTCGAGAACGGAGATGTCGGCCGCGGTGTAACCCTTGCTCATTCCACTTCCTTCGTCGAATGACTCCTACCGGTCGACGGGGGGGCAAGTCAAGCGCCCGAGCGGAAACCGGTGGGGCTAAGGCTCGGCGGGTGTCGGAGATTCGCTTTGTCCGCTCTGAATCCACGTGCGTTGATTGCACCACTCGGCGAGGGCACCGCGGCGGATCAATGCGCGACCCTTGGCTCCGCGCTCGGAAACACCAAATTCCGCCTCTGATACGGTGATGTGTCGTCCTTGTTCGGTGACGACCTCCACCCCTGTCGCCCGCTCTGACACCACATCAAATGCAAACAGGGCGTCGTTTTCCGCCAATTTTATGCCGCTAACGCCCTTTCCAGCCGCCTTAAGCACCGGAACATCAGAGGTCGCCAACACGAGCACATTGCCCTGCCGCGAGGCGAGGGAAGCGCGATCGGCTCCGGTCACCGGCAGGACCGAAAAGACCTTGTCGGTCTCGTCCAAACGAGCGTACTTCCGACCATTTTTGGTGGACGGTTCTTCGTGTCCGGCGAGCGCAAACCGCATCACTCTCCCATAGCGGGTGATCGCCATGGCATAGGGAGGAGGCGGAACATCCGCTTCGGGGTTGGGCTGCTCCAAGATCGGCCACCGGTTGCGCTCGTCGTGGCTGATTGCGCCGATCACCTTCTCCCCGTCGCCGAACGAAAAGTGGCGTTGCACGGGGTCACCATGCCCGGTGGTCGAGGGGATGTCTTGAACGCGCATCACGTATGCGCCGCCCTGATCGCCGAAGAAAGTGATGGTGGAACGGGTGTTTGCGCGGAACAACCAACCCACGGAATCGCCGTCGCGAACGCGGATCTTGTCCAGGGAGGTAAAGGAAGATTGCCGTTTGACCCACCCGTCTTTGGTGACGACCACATAGGCGTCTTCCCTGACAATGTAAGCATCGGCGTCGTACGTCAGCTCTTGTTCGGGCATGCCGATCGTGGTGCGACGTTTGTCGTGATACAGCCGTTTCAACTCCAGCAATTCGCGCTTGACGACCGCCCAGAGTTCGACGTCCGACGACAAGATCTTCTCGATTTCTCCGGCGCGAGCGCGCTTTTCATCGAGTTCCTCGATGATGAGTCGGATCTCCAACTGCGCCAACTTGTACAGTTTCAGTTCGAGGATCGCGTCGACCTGCAGATCGGAGATCCCAAACCGCGCGATCAGCTTTTCGGCGGCATCGCGTTTACCCTCGGATTGCCGGATGATCCGAATGGTTTCGTCGAGGGCATCAAAAACGGTCCGGAAGCCTTCGAGGATGTGGATCCGCTCGTGAAGCTGGCGCAGATCGTATTCAAACCGCCTTCGAACCGTTGCAAACCGGAAGTCGAGCCACAGGCTCAACACTTGGTGAAGGTTGAGCCGGTCCGGCCGGCACACATCGTGGCGCTCCGTGGGGATCAGCACGGTCATGTTGGTGGCGAAAGACGACTCTAAATCCGTGTGTTTGTACAGCCAAGCCATCGCCTGTTCGGCCGAGGCGTCCTGCTTGAGCTCCAGCACGATGCGGACGTCGTCGGTAGATTCGTCGCGTACATCCACGATTTGCGGAACCTTCTTCTGCTCGACGTCGGAGCCGATCTTTTCCAAGATCTTCGACTTGTTTTGGCCGTAGGGGATCGAGTTGATCACCAAGTTTCGTTTGCGGCCGTCCTTCTCCACCTCCCAGGTGGCCTGGACTTTGACGCTTCCGGAGCCGGTTTCATAGACGGCGAGCAGCTCTTCACGGGTGGCCAAAATGCGGCCGCCGGTGGGGAAATCCGGACCTTTGATGAACCGGAGCAGCGCTTCGACCGAGAGATTTCGATTGTCGACCAGGGCTGCCGCCGCGTCGACCACTTCGGAGAGGTTGTGCGGGGGAATTTTGGTCGCCATGCCGACGGCGATCCCTTCGACACCGTTGACCAGCAACTGTGGAAATTGTGCGGGACGTACGATGGGTTCGAGCCGCTGGCCGTCGTAGCTGGGGCGGTAGTCGACGGTCTCTTTGTTCAACTCGGACAGCAGCTCTTCAGCAATCGCACGAAGTCGGCATTCGGTGTACCGCATCGCCGCAGGAGGGTCACCGTCCAACGAACCAAAGTTGCCTTGGCCATCGATGAGCGGCGCGCGCAGACTGAAGGATTGTGCCTGTCGTACCAACGCTTCGTAGATCGAGCTGTCGCCGTGGGGATGGTATTTGCCCATCACATCGCCCACCACCGCCGCGCATTTGCGGTAACGGCCGGTCGGATGGAGCGAAAGCTCATGGTACATGGTGTACAAAATACGGCGCTGCACCGGCTTCAACCCATCGCGCACGTCGGGAAGCGCGCGAGAGGTGATGACGGACAGCGCATACGAAAGGTAACGTTCGTATGCCGCATCATGCAGGGCGACAGGTTCAGGGGCGTGGGCCATGGCGCCACTCTATCGCGTGAACCGCCGTGGAGGTGGTCTCGGAGCAGGAAATTTTGGACCTTGGGGTCAAGTTTGCCCCCTGTTGCTCCGACATTCTAAAAGGGGGGGATGTATGAAAACCCACTGGGCGCCGCTTTGGCTCGGATTGTTGCTCACCGGAGCCGCAGAGGCGAGTCCGTTTCGATGTGAAAATCCGACCGCAAACGATCTTATGGCGGGCATTAAGGATTCCGCAGAGTCGCGCGGGGGCAAGTTGGTGGTGGAAGGGAGCCAACCGTACCCGCTTTCGGGTGTGTGGGGCCGGGAGTTTCCATTGGAAGGAGGCGAACGGTACGAGCTCTTGGTTTCCGCCGGGGTGAACACCTGGGCCAAAGCCGGCGTACAGGACGCGCGCGGACGAGCGATCAATTCGACGGAGGTGATTTCCTCACCCCGGCTGAAGTTGGCGTTTCAGGTCCCCATTGATGCGCCGTACGTGGTAAACATTGGCGCATTGGGCGATGAGCCCCGGCGCTGCTTTTACTGGTCCTTGTACCTCTTCCAATAAAATAGCGATTAGCCGTCACTCCGGCGTGGGCGGATGGGCCATCCCCGGAAGCGTGTCCTCGCGCTCGACCTGGCCGTCGTGTCCGTAGACGTGAAACCGACGCGAGTCGCCCTGGTCGACCATGAGTACCATCCAACCGGCGAAATAGCCGAGCTGGGCTTTGGTGGGGGTCGGCGCTAGAGTGATGTCCCGTTCCCAGACCACATTGCCTGTCGTGGCGTCAAAAGCCACGACTTTACCGGTGCTGCCGGCGCTGGAGTACACAAACGCCCGCACCCCCCAACTTTGAACGTACAGGGCGGCGCGGTCGTATCCTTCGGGGATTTTGTAGGTCCAGGCTACCGATCCCTTGGTGTCTAATTTCTGGATCTCGGCCGTCTCGCGAGAGTAGCGGATCGATTCCGATTCAGGAGTATAGGAGTTGATCTTCAGCACCACGGGGCTAACGTCGGGCGCCGGCTGGCTGTTGTCCCAGAGCCACTCCGCATCCTTCGGCATCGGAGGAGGAGGGTTGTAACAGCATTCACCTGCTTTCGGACGGGCTTCCGACTGCAGACATCCGGCAGCGACCGACAGGGCCATGCCGGCGGCGGTCGTCAAAATGCGGCGGTTCATGGGCGCTCCGAGGGAATGTGGGGAGGGGGAGGCGGGTTGTAACAGCACTTGCCTTGCTTGGTGTGCTCCACTTGGACGCCCTCGCGGGTCCAAGTGTGGTGTTGATCGTACGGAAATCCCGTATATTGAATGTCCCAGTGTTCATCGACAAAGCCGATCACTGCCTCATCCACATTCTCCTCCACGGCGATGGGACGATTCCAAAGCTCTTTTCCGGTGCTGGCGTCGATCGAGGTCAACGTTCCGACCTTGGAACCCGGGATGTACATCAGCACCGCTACTTGGCCGCCGTTCACGACGTAAGTGGCCTTTCCCCCTGCGGGTACGCGTGCGCTCCACAGCACGGCGCCGCCGGCTTCCAGCTCCACCACATCGCCGGCCGGCGTGGGCACAAACCGGACTTGTGCGGTTTCGGTGGCTTCCGCCGTCTGGGGCCAAATCGGGCAGGCCTCCAGACTCGGCCCGGAAATCGAAAGAACCGCTCCTGCAGCTAAGGTTCGGACGAGCTGTTTGCGCATTTTTTTCCCCACGTCGGATAGGATACGCCATTCGACAACGTCTGCGGTGTGGAGTTTCCGATGCGGGTTCCTGTGGCGATCCTTGGGGCGACCGGCATGGTCGGTCAGCGCGCCATTCAGCTGTTGCAAGGCCACCCTTGGTTCGAGATTGCGGCGCTTGCGGCGTCCGAACGATCCGCGGGAAAATCGTATCGCGACGCCTGCCGTTGGCATCTCGATGGCGAACCCTACGCGGGACTCGGCGATGTTCCCGTGATTGCGTGCGATCCGGCGACGGTCACAGCGCATGTTGGGCGCACGGGGATCGCGCTTTCGGCCTTGGAGACGGCGGCAGCATCGGCGTGCGAGCGCCCGTTTGCCAATGCGGGCTGGGCGGTGGTGAGCAATGCCTCCTCCCACCGCATGGACGACGACGTCCCATTGCTCGTCCCCGAATTGAACGCCGAGCACCTTGCTTTGCTCGATCGACAACCTCGCGGCGCACTGATCACCAATCCAAACTGCACCTCGTTGCCGGTGGTGTTTGCGCTCGCGCCGATCCTGCGGTCGGTGGGGATCGAAGCCGTGTGTTTGGCCAGTTATCAAGCGGTGTCTGGTGCGGGTTATCCTGGTGAGTCCGCGTGGGACATGCTCGGAAACGTTCGCCCGCATCCCGGCAACGAAGAGGAAAAACTAGCGATCGAACCGCAGAAAATCCTGGGGACGGTGGGCCCCGCCGGGATCGTTCCAGCGGATTTTGCGCTTTCCGCGCGTTGTGTGCGGGTTCCTGTGACCGACGGCCATTTGGTGGCCATTCAACTGAAGACCCGCCACCCGTTGTCGCCAAGCGACGCGGTCGCCTTGCTGTCCGGTTTTGATCCCGGGTTGGACCTGCCGTTTGCGCCGCACCCGCTGATGATCCACCGCACCGAGCGCGATCGCCCGCAACCCAGGTTGGATGCGGATCGGGGGCGCGGAATGGCGGTGAGTTTTGGTCGCGTGGAGCACTGTCCGGTGATGGGCTTGAAGTTGTTCGCCTTGGCGCACAATACCGTGCGAGGGGCGGCGGGAGCGGCGATATTGAACGCCGAACTGTTGGTGGCACGCGGGAGGGTCGCATGAAGAGGGGGTTGTTCCTTCTGATTTTGGTAGGGTGTTCCAAGACCCCCGAGCAGACCTTTTCGACCATGGAGGGGTTTCAATATGGATGGTCGAGCTTTAACCATCGGATTTCCCACTTGGAAGGTGCTGTGGACACCGAGGGGGGCCGGATCGCGGTGGTGGGAGGGACATCCACCACGGGTGTAGATGAGGATCTCCCCTCGGATTCCTGTGATCCAGAGACCTGCGCCGAGTTTCCCTTCGTGGACAGCGCGAACATTCGCCTGGATTGGGCGACCGCGACCACTTCCGCGGTGTGGGTGGGGCAGGGCCAGGTCGAGCTGGTCGTGGGCGAAGAAACCACGGCAAATCTGGAGATCCCAGTATCGGCGAAAGCGAAGGGCGAAGTGTTCGTGTGGGTCACCGGGTTCGCGCTCGATACCGATGTACCGCTTTCGGTCGACGCGGAATCCTGTTATCGGCCTCGCAATGGATGGATTCCGACGCGTCTCGCGTTTGGCATCGGCGAAGGATCCTTGACGGAAGGAATGGTCAGCGCGGAGGTAACTGCGAATTTCACCGCCGGAAACTCACTCGAGGAAGAACGGGAGTGCCTGGATGCGGTGCATGACCAAGCGCAGATCGGGCTGACGCTCGAAGCGATCGCGGTGGTAGGGGAGTTTTCGAAAGAGACTCAGGACGTGAACGGTGCTGCAAGCTTCGAATACGGCGATGGACCCGCGGACCCCGACCCGCAGCCCGAGCCGACCGCCACCGACAGCCCACTGGAACTGCAAGCGGAAAACCGCGTGTTGGGTTGGACTTCGGTCGATTGGCGGTTCCACATTGACGATCCGGAGGAGCGGGGAGCTTACCTGCGAACGTTGGCGTTGGCGGCGGATCCGGAAGCTGGAATCGCCAGCGGACATGCGACGAACTATTCACCGTTCACGCAGTTGTCAGGTTTTGATTATGCCTTTTCCGGAACCCTGGCCTCGGTCGATCTCGGGGGCACGGTGACGCGCGGTCGGGTGGAGGAGACACTGCCGGCGGCGTTGGACGATAATCATGATCCGATGGTAACTTCGGTTGAGCCGGGGGCGTGGGCGGCCGCCGAATAGTAAAGCGATTTACTACTTGTCCGACGCGGCAGTCTCCGACTTCAACGCGGCTTCCAACTCCTCAAACGCCGTGAGGTCCGGGGGGGTAAACCCGGTGATCCGCTCAGTCTGACCGATGCGCGCGATCCCCAGATCCCGCTGCGGATCCAGGGCAAACAGCGTAGACACCACCGGATCGACAAGATCTTGCGGCGTTTTGGCGCCGGTGACCACGGTGTCGTTCGGCGTGCGGCCGGTGATCGCCAACACTCGAAGGCGGGATGCGGAAATGCCCGCCCGATCGGCACCAATCCAGGCGCCGCTGTAGGTCCCCGCCACATCGCACGCGCCATTGGACAGGTCGCGCAGCGCCTGAAAATGGTTGCCACTCACGCGTCCCTTCAAGTCTTTATCTGGGTCGAAACCCTGCTTTCGAAGCCATGCGCGGGGCAGGATGTATCCTGTCGACGAAGACACATCGCTGTAGCAGATGGTGAGCCCGTTGAGCGGCTGCTCTTCGCCCACCCCCGACGTTCCACGTACTAAGATAACGCCGTCCGATCCGGTGCTATCGTCGAACACCTTCATGGCGACCAACTTCAGGTCCGGGTGTTTCTGATGCGACGTCAGATAGGCGATCGGCGGTAGCATGGCAAAGTCTGCGCGTCCGTCCGCCAACATCTCGCCCGCTTCGGCATAGGAGGCGGCCACCTCCATTTGCACAGGACGGTCGAGACGACTCTCCAAATGCTTCCGCAAAGGCTCGTATTCGTAAAGCATGACTGCGGGGTCGTACACGGGCGCCAACACCCATCGGATCGGCACCCCCGAACGCGAAGAAACACCCGCAGGAGGCTGATCTTGCATCCTCCACCACAGCGCGAGCGAACCGCCGACCACGACCGTGGAAGCGGCCAGCAAAAATAGACCTGCAACGACGGCGGCGCCGATCCAGCCCAGCGCGCGCGTGCCGGTGAACGAGGTGCCGGTGGAGGTCGGTGCCGGTCTGGGGGTGTAACTTGCGCGGTTCGGCATCGGCGCATGCGACAAGATGGCTTCGATCTGGGTACGTTTAGCGCGGTGTCGCGCTCCCAGGATGGCGTGGATCCAAGTGATGGCGGGTTCGGCGGTGGTGATCAATCCGGCTTCGCGCGCCGCTTCTGCGATCGCCCAACGCATGGCTTCGGCGGTGGGGTACCGGTCTTCGCGGTCGACCGCCAGTGATTTATTTACCGCTTGAATCAGCGCTTTTGGGAGATCGGGTCGGAGGTCGCCCAGTGAGGGAACATCGCCGGTCACGATCGCCTGCATCGTGGCGAGTTCGGTTGGTCGGTCAAACATCCGTGTTCCAGCCAACAACTCCCAGGTCACAATTCCAAGCGTAAAAATGTCGGAGCGCCGATCCAGGGGCCGCTGCTCCGCCTGTTCCGGCGACATGTATCGAAGTTTGCCCTTTAAAACGCCGGTTCGGGTGAAATCGCCGTCGTCCTGCCCTTTGGCGATTCCGAAATCCAGCAACTTTACGTGCGCTTGGTTGTCCACAATCAAGTTGTGCGGAGTCAGATCGCGATGCACCAACCCGGCAGGGCGGCCCTGGCCGTCGGACAGTTCGTGAGCAGCATGAGCCCCCGAACACGCTTGAATCATCCAGTACAACGCCACTTGTGCGGGCAGCCCTCGCTCCTGTCGGCGGGCTTCATTGGTCACCTCGCGCAGGGTGCTTCCGAGGACATACTCCATCACAATGTAGGGCTGTCCGTGATCTTCGCCGACATCGATGATCTGGACGACATTCGGGTGCTGGATGCGGGTGGCGACGCGCGCCTCGTGCAGAAACATCCGAATCATCGCTTGGTTTTCGGCCAAGTGCGGAAGGATACGTTTGATCACCACCACTCGGGAAACGCCGTGTGGACCGCGGTCGCAGGCGAGGTACACTTCCGCCATCCCGCCGATCGCCAAGCGCTCGACGACCTCATAGCGGCCAATGTTGGAGGGGTGACCCGTGGACATGCCGCGAATCTTAAACGAACGTCACAGAAGGAGGGGACATGTTCGCGTTGTGGATCGCGTTGGCGTGTGCGCAGCCCACGGAGGCGACCGAGGAATCACAAGGATTAAGCGAAGTAACTTCGCTGACCGAGTCTCCGCCTGAGATCCGAGCGGTGACCACCGTGGGCGAGGCTTTTCCACCACCCCATGGCGCGGAGCGCGTGAAAGGGGACGCCTTTGGGGATTGGTTGGGTCATTTGACCTTGGCAGCTTCCGATGCGCCGGTGCGAACCTACGAGGGCGCCACTGTCGGCCACCGCGCCCGGGTGATCGAATTTGGGCTGGTGGACGGGGATCTTCAGCAGTGTGCCGATACCGCGATTCGCGCTCGCGCGGAATGGCTCAAG
>SYKL01000101.1 GCA_005797785.1 Pseudomonadota bacterium
ATCACGTCGAGCACCACCAGGTCGAAACCTTGGCTCACCAGCGGGAGTGCCATCACGCCATTTTCGGCTTCAGACACAACAAATCCCTCACGGGCGAGCGCATATCGAACCACCTCGCGCAACCGGGGATCATCGTCCACGACCAGAATCGACGGCATGCAACCCTCTCTCTCCCGAAGATAACGCGCTTTTGCGGCCAGCCGGTCGAGATCTCAGCGGAATCGCGTGCAGAGGTCGTGCAGCCGCTCTTTGTAAAGCACTTTACTATCCATCTTCAATGCCGGCGCCGCAAATGTAGAAAGTGCTCTACATTTCTAGCTTTTGCTCCCGACACCCCGCTGTCCATTCCATTCAGGACCTCAAAACCCTGCTCGGTAGCTTCCTCCACGATCTTGGAGATGGCTCCCAAGCGATCGCTGTCGGACCGCACCCGACCGCCGACCCCCACCGCGCTTCGTCGAACTTCAAACTGCGGTTTCACCAACACCACTGCTTGCCCTCCGGGCCGCAACAACCGCGCTACACTCGGCAGAATCAGCTCCAACGAAATGAACGAAAGATCGCCCACCAATAGGTCGATCGCGTCCGGAAGAGCCGCAAGATGCCGCGCGTTCACCCCCTCCATCACCACCACGCGAGGATCCTGCCGCAAATTCCAATCCAACAGTCCCTTTCCGACGTCCACCGCGTAGACCCGCTGGGCCCCTTTTTCCAGTAGTACCTGCGTAAATCCACCTGTGGAAGAGCCTAAATCGACACAGGTACAACCCATCGGCTGCACCCCAAAGGCCTCGATCACCGACAACAGTTTTAGCGCACCGCGACTCACCCAGGAAACGCCGCCTTGCGCAATGGAGATTTCCCGATCGGGCCGGGCCTGCGCGTCCAGGCTCGTGACCGGCACCCGATCCACCAACACCCGGCCCGACGCGATCAGCGTCCTCGCTTCCTCCAGCGACGCCGACAATCCCCTTTCCACCAACAAACCGTCCAATCGGACCGGTGAGGTTGGCCTCATCCCGGGGAAAACAGCAGCGGGTACTGCACCAGGGCCGTCTTATTGCCGCCCAAGGACTTGAATTTGAAGGTTCCAAGGACCTGATCGATGCAAGCTTCCACCGTCGCATCGTTGAGTGCGCTGGACCCAATGCTGTGTTCCAACACCTCTCCCTGAGGTCCTACGCCGATCTTCGCTAACACGCGCCCGTTCATCGTCGGGGTCGTCGCCAAGCCGGTCAAATAGCACTTCTCCAATTGGGCCGTATGAGGCTTCAAAGCGTCATCCGCATCGGTCTGGCTCATGGGTCCGATCACGGCGGGGTTTCCCACGGTCATTCCGCGTGGAATGCTTCCAGTCTCCACCTCCGTCCATTGCGGAGGACCGCTGGGCTTCATCTTCGTGACGCCCACCTTCATCGCGCCGGCTTCCCGAGCCAAGTCCATCATGTCGACGACGCGCCCGAAAGGAACGGTTGCAGCGGCATCAATGAATACGTTCTTCGGGTCCATCGGCCGCAACCGACGCGTCACCTGCTCAAACATCTGCTCTTCGGTCATGACCCGGCGATTTAACGCCAGTTTTCCGTCCTCGTACATCATGATCATCAACTGATCCGAAGGCGGCTGCGGCGGCGGCGGTGTCTCAAGCTTTGCTGGGAGCTTTAGGCCCATCGTCTCGATCTGAATCGGGATGTTGACCATCATGATGATCAACACCACCAACACGATGTCGATCAACGGCGTCATGTTGATCTCAGAAAAACCACCCTTTGTCGCCCCAAGTTTAGCGCCCACTACTTCTCCTTCGAGGCAGCGATGAGCACCGACGTCATCTTGTTTTCCGAGAGCACGTCCATGATTTTGCGGACTTGCTGGTATTCCAGCTCGCGGTCAGCCTTCAAGAGAAGGCTACGAGCCGGGTTTTCTCGGTACTTTTCATTGATGGCTTCGATCAATTCGGTGCCATCCACCGAGAGATCGACCTCGACGTCCTCCACCCAAACGCCGCGATCCTTGGTGATCGAAATCACGATGTGCTGCCCCGCGTCGTTGACCGTGTCGGTCTGCGTCGCCTGTGGCAGATCGACCGCCATCCCCGATTGCAGCATCGGCGTGATGACCATGAAGACGACCAGAAGCACCAACACCACGTCGATCAACGGGGTGACGTTGATGTCGGCCATCGGCCCGCTGTTGCTGCCGAGCTTGGCGCCCACCGGTTACTCCAACGATCCGGCTTTTCCACCGCTCTGAACCAGCTTCTCAGCCCAGTCCAGGAAGTCCGCCTGAGCGGACGAGAGCTCTTCGGTGACCTTCTCGATCCGGTGATTGAAGTAGTTGAACAGCCACACACCGAAGACGGCCACGAAGATCCCGAAGGCCGTGGTTACCAACGCCTCGGAAATACCGGCGGAAATTGATGCCAAGCCAGAGCCACCGGAGGACATCCCCTGGAAGGCGTTGATAACGCCGACCGTGGTTCCAAACAGACCGACGAAGGGAGCGGTCGACCCCGTGGTCGCGAGAATGGTCATCCCGCGGCGTAACTTGGCCAACTCTTCAACGGTCACCTTGTCGATGGACCGGTGGGCATAGTGGATGCCCGCTGCCGTGCGGTTGGTGTCCACTTCGCGCAATCCGGCCTTCAAAATCGACGCCAAGTACGATGCTTTGAACTGCTCGGACGAAGCAGCTTTCAGCGCCCCGCCGACATCGCCCGCCTGCAGCAACTTTGCCGCCTGGCCCGCGGCCACGATCGACTGCGTACGCGCGCGATTGAAGGCGATCGCCCGCTCAATTCCGACCCAAATCGCACCCAGCCACATGAAGACCAACGTGATGATGACCCCGCGCGCGATCCAGCCGGCGTGGCCCCACATGTCGGTGAGGGTAAATCCGCCACCCTCGGCAACTTCTTCGGCTTGGGCAATGGAAGTAAGCAGTCCGATCCACATCGTCTCTTCTCGCGGTTGGAAGGGCGGCGCAGCATAGCGCGCCGTGGGAGTCATCGCGAGCGAACCGCCCGCGCATCGGTCATGTCAGCCTAAACTTAAAGATGATCGTCGTCTGAGCTTTGATTTTCTTGCCATCCACCTTCTGTGGATACCAACGCGACCGCATCATCGCGTTCCGGGCCTCATCGTGGAAGACCTTGGGACAGGCCACAAACTCGACGTTCGCGGGTGCCCCTTCCTCATCGATGAAGATCTTCACCCGGCAATCGGTTTCCGGGAGATTCATTTCCTTGGCAGCGTCGGGATAAGCAGGGTCAACCCGCTTTTTCCACTCAAGTTTGGAGTGATGGATCGTCTTGTACCCGTTGCCGCCGAGCTGCCCGCCGATCACGCCCCCTTCGACACCACCGACAACGCCGCCTTCGACGCCGCCTTCGACGCCACCCTCGACACCTGCGGCGGAACCCTTCTGGGCATCGTCGTTGATCTTCTCTTCGATCTTTTCTTCAAGGTTCTTTACTTCCTCGACGGGCTCCTCCGGATCCTTCTCCGTCTCGTCCTCTTCCTCCTCCTGTGCACCAGAAGCAGGCGGTGGAGGCGGTGGAGGTGGAGCGTCGTCCATGACCTCCTCAATTTCGACGGCGACGAGTTCCTCGTCCGCCAACGGCGCGACCACGGTATTGACGACCCAGAAAATGCCGTACAAGACGACGCTTCCAGCCACCAGCCCAAGCAAGCCAACGGTGATCAAAGCGGCAGCTGCCTGCCTTTTGGTCGCCTCAGCGTCTAGATTTTTGCCTACGTTGTCGAACATGCCAAAGCCTCCGGCATGCATTGGACCCTGTTCTAGTCCGTTCGTTCCCGATCCGAAACAGCAATCTTCGGTGAGTCACAGATCCGTTTCGTTAACGGCACGTTCTTCAATGCCTGAAGAGCCGCGGCTCAACGCGGAAACCCGCTTCTCAGCGGCCTCCAATTGTTCGTGACAGGTGCGCGCGAGATTTACACCTTCTTCAAACAGTTGCAGAGCCTCCTCCAAGGGCACTTCGCCGGACTCCAGCCTACGAACCCTCTTTTCAAGCTCTGCAAGCGTTTCTTCGAATCCGCGAGCCTCGTCCATCATCGCTCCCACAGACGAAGGCTGGCGATCCGGTCGAGCAGGAAGGTGCGGCGTTCACTTCCTTCACGATCTAAGCCGACAAGCACCGGAGCATCGGACTTAAAGGCCAAGCGCTCGGGATGCACCCTGCACGTGAGCTTTTGTCCGTTCTTGGCCAGATACACCATCTCCACGTCGCGCTCTTCGTTCATTGCGCGGTCTAACAGCACGCGGATCGTCTCGGGAGTCTCGGCTGGACGCTCCTTTTCGACGATCAACTCCTCCTCCTCAGCCGGGGCATTCGCTGCCCGCGTACCGGGGACTGCCTGCAGTTTGTCCGGAGCAACCAGCTCCATTCCTCGAGCGGTAGGGTCGATCGCGGTTTCCCGCGCCTCGGCCACCAATCGATGCAGGTTTTGGCGGGCCTCGACCTGTTCCGGATCCCCCGGATACCGGCGACGCTCCTTGCTTGGATCGAAGCCGGATTCGCGAAGCATCGCCTCGATTTCCGGCAGGCGCTGTTTGTCCACCGCGTACATACCCGGCGCAAACCGATGGAGAAGATATGGCTTCATCCTACGATTTCCCTCGAGGCGTCGAATCTGCGATCGGTGAATCGTCATCAGCGTCAGTTCATGGAACTCCACATCGCCGCGATGGCCAATCCAACCTTTTAATGTCGCTTCTACGTTTTCAGGAACGCCGATCTGGCTGTTGTCGCGAAGGAACTGGAGGATGTCATCGCGACGCCATCCGCGCTCAAACGCACGTTCTACCGTAACTTCATTGACCTTGAAGGTGTTCGCTCGGTCACAACCGGTCAACTCCGCCAGCTCTCCGATCCGGAACAGCAATACCGGCGAAAGGCCAGCTGGTGCCATGATTTCAAACGAAGGGGTCAGGTAGAACTGGCTAAATCCATCGTCCGCAGGCGGTTCCAACAGATGCTGGCCCCGCTGCGACAGGCGGTAGAATTTCTCCTGGCCCCATTGGCCCATCTCCAAAAATCCCGCTCGAACCAACGGAGAGAACGAGAAGCTCTCTCGCTCGTGCGTCCGGCTCGCCGCACCCTGGCCGCGAACGAAACGATCCCGCCAGTCTTCTCCGCGCTTCCAACGCCGGTACATCGCCATCAGCGGGCGCTCGGCCACCCAGGCGCCATTACCCTCATGGACAGCCCAAAGGACCCATTCACCAAGGAAAAACCGCTTGTTCAGAGCGCGGAAGACCAGATCCCGCTGGTCTTCCGGCTCCAATTTGAGCCATTCTTCCATAACATCGCGGTTGAGTCCGAGGGATTCGCCGCGAAGCTCGACCATTCCATGCATCATGAGAAAGTCGATGTGGAAACTGAACAGCTCGGATTCGGATTCCCAAAGCTGCCCAAAGAACTGATCCATCTGCTCTTGGTCGTGGCGATGGATCTCATGCCGCTGAGTCAAACGCGGCCGATGTTGGTCGATGTACGTCGCTAACGTGGTGATCGAAAAATCGATCGGCGGGCAAAACGGCTTGTGGTCGAGAACCCGAACTTCCTCGCTTTCAAACGTCGGAAGCCGAAGCTCTTCGCCCAGCTCCGCCAAAAGCCCATCGATAAGCACTTCCGGAACGATGTAGAAGAAGTGTCCATCGTGTTCCTGGCTTGCCACCACCACGCCGCGCTCGGCGAGATTGGTCATTGAACGCGCCCATTCGCGCTCGTGTCCGCCAAGGGAGGTCGACAGCTCGCGCAGGAATTCGTCCGCGTGTGCAATTCCGCCACACTGCAAAAGACCCGCTAACGCCTTACGATCTCGTTCGTGGAGTTGCTTGAGGAGCGCACCAAGCCGCGTACCTTGTGCAATCGCGCGAACGGCAAGCTGAATCATCCGCTCTTTGTCGTTCACGCGATTGGGCTGGCCACCAAGGCCCCGATACAAATTGGAAACCAGATTATCCGGCATCCGGCCGATCCATTCCCCCAGCCCGTCGACCTCCGCACGCGACAGACGGCGGCGACGGCCCGCTACCGATCCCGGTGCCGCCCGACGCGCACGAGAGCTTCGGCGACGGAAGGGATTTTTCCCGGATGAAGGGACGTTGACCGCGGGACCGTCAAAGTCGATCGATTGGCGCCGCTGCGGACGCCGTTGCGCTTGGGGAGCCGGACGGCGGCCATCACCATCGTCGTCCGCCAGGAGCACATCATCCCCCCAATCGGAAGGGCCGCTTTCTACGGGCGAACGCTCATCTCCGGGACCACGCCCCCGACGACGCCGACGACGCCGACGACGCCGACCGTTGGGATCCCCTTGAACATCAATTTCGTCGGACATCGGCCCCTTCCAGCGCGCTTATTTGGCTGCGCGCTCTTCGATAAAGTAACGATAACCTTGCTCGGTGAGGAACAATTGTCGCTTCATAGCGAACTCTTGCTCCTTCGAATCGGCGGTTACCACGGTGTAAAATCGCGCATCCGTCTCCTTGGGACGCAAAATACGCCCCAAACGCTGCGCTTCCTCTTGTCGAGAACCAAAGGAACCCGAAACCTGTATCGCCACATTGGCATCGGGAAGATCGATTGCAAAGTTGGCTACTTTGCTCACAATCAGCCGTTTGAGTTTTCCGTTACGGAAATCGCGAAACAACGTTTCCCGCTCCCGTTGTGGAGTCTCACCCGTAAGAATCGGCGCCCCCACACTCTTGCTGATCTGCCGCAGTTGATCGAGATAAGTCCCAATGATCAACACATTATCGGAATCGTGGCGATCGATCAAATCGCGAACCGCATCGAGCTTTCGTGGATTTTCGGACGCCAACCGAAACTTCTCCATCTCGGTGGCCCGCTCGTAGTGATCGCGATCCTTTCGGGTAAAGGGAACCCGCACCTCAAAACACTTGGCTTCCGCCACGAATCCCCGCTTTTCGAGGACTTGCCACGGGAGATCGTAGCGTTTCGGACCAACCAACGAAAAGACATCTCCTTCGCGGCCATCTTCGCGAACCAAGGTCGCCGTCAGGCCCAGGCGACGACAGCCTTGAAGCTCCGCCGTCGCTCCGAAAACCGGCGCAGGAAGCAGGTGAACCTCATCGTACACCAACAGGCCCCACTTGTGGTCGCGGAACAGGTGCATGTGTTCGTAATCTGCACCCTTCGAACGCCGCCAAGTCAGCACTTGGTAGGTCGCCACCGTCACCGGGCGAATTTCCTTTTCGGTGCCCGTGTAGGTGCCCACTTCTTTTTCCGTGAGCGTGGTTTTGTCGAGGATCTCTCGAACCCACTGGTTGACCGCGGTCTGATTGTTGCACAGGATCAACGTATGTTGTTGGACGGTCGCCATAGAATGCAACGCGACCACCGTCTTACCCGCGCCACAGGGGAGCACGACCACACCGTGAGCGCCGGCGGCCTGACCCGCCATGTACCAGCGAGAAACCGCCTCTTTCTGATAGTCGCGCAATGAAAACGGCTTACCGTCTCGCGTTTCATCCCGCAGAGTCAGCGGCAGTGGCAGACCATCGCTGAAACCGACCAAATCCTGAACCGGCCAGTTTTCGAGCAACAGCCGCTGCTTGAAAATACCGCGCATACCGAGCGGGATCCGCCAAAAACGTTTGCCATCCGCCTGCAAGATCTCCTTGCCGGTCTTGGTACCCACCACCATCTTTTCGACAAATGCCGTACGAAAGGCCACTCGAATCCACTGTTCGGGCTCAACGGGATGGGGGTGCAGCTGCACCAATCCAAATCGGCTGATGGTGTCGTCGATGGTTTTCAAAACGTCCGCTGGAATGTCGAACTTCGACCATGCGCGCAGGCGTTCCATGATTTCGTCGCGGGTCATACCTGCGGAGGCCGCATTCCACATCGACAGCGGAGTAATCCGGTAGGTGTGCAACAATTCCGGCGACGACTCCAACTCCGCAAAACGCGCCAAAAAGTCGCGCGCCTTATCGAACTCTGGATGTCGAGTTTCTAGCAATACTTTCCCATCGCCTTGGACGATGACCGGGTTCGCCGGGTTTATCTGCATGTCATGGCCATTTGTTTGGCGATCCTATGGAACTCCGGGTGGCGCCGACGCGCCCGAGTTCCGCACAAACCTCAGCCGGCGAGGCGCCAGGGAGGCCCGAATCAAACAGGATTCACAGCTACGCGCACGACGACTGCCGTAACGCCAGAGGAGAACGCACCGGTAGTCCCGCGCGAGCCTCTCCCACCCCAGCAATTACCCACTCGTCGAAGAAAGTCAAGCACAATCAGTCGGTGGTAACCCTCGGGCTTCCCGTTAAGGGGTGCCGTTCCGCGGCCCGCGCAAGGCTAGGAATGTTGGAGATTCGTGTATTCCCTCGTGCCATTGGACGCCGTGGAGTCGCAGGATCGGCTGCGAATCGGCGGAAAAGCATTCCACCTGGGCCGAATGGCTCGGGCGGGCTTGCCTGTTCCTGCAGGAGTGGTTGTACCAAGTGAGGCGTTTCTCCAGGCGTTAAGCGAGGCAGGGGCGCTGCCTGCTGCCCAAGCGGTGGCGCGGGACCCAAGCGAGTCCAACGCAAAAAAACTATCGGAAAAGCTGGCTTGTCTACGACTGTCTGAAAAACTGAGCGCCGAGCTCAGCGCCATCTCAGCGCGGTTCGGACGGGTGGCCGTACGAAGCTCGGCGATCGACGAGGATGGACGTACATCCTCTTATGCCGGCCAACACGATAGCTTTCTCAGCGTCGATGCCGATGGCTTGGAGCAAGCGGTACTTTCGTGCTGGATGTCGCTGTATACCGACCGCGCACTGGCGTATCGTCGGCGTTCGGGGCGGGGACCCAGCGCTGGCGGCATGGCCGTTGTGATCCAGACCATGGTCGCCCCCGACGTATCAGGCGTATTGTTCACGATCAACCCACTGAATGGTTCATGGCGAGAGATGGTGGTCGAATCCACCTGGGGACTCGGAGAAGGGCTCGCTTCCGGGCAGATCACTCCGCATTGGTTTCTAGTACGACGCCCTCGATCGATGCCTCGCCCCATCCGAAATCTGCTCTCCAGGGTTCGGCTACAGCTCGTTCAGCAGGATCTTCCGGACATCTCCGAGCGTTGGCGCGCCGGTCCCGACGGAAAAGTCGTTCGTGAGCCGGTCCCACGAGCTTTTGCGGGCCGCTCGTCGCTCGATCGGGAGCGTCTGCTGTCCCTCTGTCGAATGGGGCTTCGCGTCGAGGAAATTCTCGGCGAACCGCAAGATATCGAATGGGCGATCGCGGGCGATCGTATTTTTTTGGTTCAGGCACGGCCGATCACCACTGCCGGTCCTCCCCGACAACGCGATGATGTGCTTTGGACGAGACGATTCATCGGCGAACGCTGGCCAGAACCCGCGACACCACTCGGTTGGTCTCTTTTGGCGCCGATTTTTGATTGGTTCATTGCCTACCCCGAAACTCAATTGCGGCATCTCGGTGGTGGACCCGCATTGAAGCTGGTCAAATCGCGGCCCTACATCAACGCCACCGTGTTTCGACACTTGGTATTCAAGTTTCCAGGCGCACCCGCGCCCAGCTTCATGCTCGAATTGGTGCCCCCCGAGGAGGAATTCGAGTGGCAACGCCGATTCGCCATGCTCCCGGGCGTTGGCGTTTACGCCTCCATTCTCCGAGAAACACTCCTGGAAAAGCGTTGGGAACGGTTCAAGTGGAACCCGCTCACCAACCCCACCCGATGGGAGGAATACTGCGCGCGTCTAGAGTCCTCCTTGCCCGCCGTTTCCCGCTCGATCAGCTCGGAGCTCGATGGTCTCGGCCTCGTCAAGGAACAACTGGAGTTGATCCGAGATTATGTCGGCGTTCACGTCACCAGTCTGCTGTTCGCGAACCTGTTTTACCAAATTCTCGATTCTTTCCTTTCCGTTTGGTTGCCCGAGGATGCCGCGCGTTTGATGGAGCACTTGGCGATCTGTCCGCCCGGCAACCTCACGCTCGAAACCAACGAAGCGGTGTGGCAGCTCGCACAAAAGGCGACGGACGCCGATTTAGCGGCACTCGGCGCGGGAAAACCGCTCAAAAAAGAGTTTGATCTCTTGGTGCGAAGTTTTCTCCGTCAGTATGGTCATCGCTCCGCCGCGAGCTGGGAAGTATTTTCCCCGCGATGGACGGACCATCCGGAGATGCTCGCTCCGCTCTTGCAGGTGCACCGTCTTCCGGGCGCCGACGAACCCCTCGCCAAAGCCCGCGAACAACAGACCGCATTCGATTCTGCCATCGCCGAAGCGCGCCAGAAGGTCGGTTGGACCCAACGCCCCTGGCTCGACATGATCGTTCATTATACCCGAACGTACTTGCTTCTGCGTGAGAACCAACGCTTTTGGTTCGATCGATTGCTGCTCTCGGTTCAACGCACCTTGTACGCCATCGGCGAACTCCTCGCGCAGCGCCAGGTGCTCCAACACCCACATGATATCGCCTATTTGACCTGGCCCGAGGTTCAAGGTGTCGGGGAGGGGTCTCTGCCCCATGAATCAGTCAAGATCTGGGTAGAACGACGAAAAGCCCA